>NZ_BCBD01000181.1:0-11127 GCF_001320345.1 Pseudomonas sp. NBRC 111127
ACCTTTCTCTCAAATCAAAAGCCCAACAAATTCAAACCCTTGGCTAACCTCAGCGATTCCCGCTAGCATCCGCCCAGTCATTTGCGCCAATAATAAGTTCAAACCCGCAGCGCCCAACCATCGAGGCCAGCATGTACATCTATCGTTTGGTCCTGCTTCTGGTCGTGGGGATCTACCTGTTCTCCCCGGCCATCATGGACTGGTGGATCGAACCGACCGGAGCGTGGTACCGCCCGTACCTGCTCTGGCTGATCCTGATCGTCGTCACCTTCATCCTGCAGAGCCAACGAGATGCCGATGAGCTTTAGCCTGACCCAGATGATCCTGATCAGCGCCGGGTACCTCATGGTGCTGTTCGGCGTAGCCTGGGTCAGCGAGCGTGGGCTGATCCCGCGCGCCATCATTCGCCACCCGCTCACCTACACCCTGTCGCTGGGCGTATACGCCAGCGCCTGGGCGTTCTACGGCTCGGTGGGCCTCGCCTACCAGTACGGCTACGGCTTCCTTGCCTGTTACCTGGGGGTGTCCGGTGCATTCCTGCTGGCGCCAGTGCTGCTGTACCCGATCCTGAAGATCACCCGCACTTACCAGCTGTCGTCGCTGGCCGACCTGCTGGCGTTCCGCTTCCGCAGCACCTGGGCCGGCGCGTTGACCACCCTTATCATGCTGATTGGCGTACTGCCGTTGCTGGCGTTGCAGATCCAGGCGGTGGCCGACTCGATCAGCATCCTTACCGGTGAGCCGGTCAAGGCACGGGTCGCCTTCGCGTTCTGTGCGCTGATCATCCTGTTCACCATTTTCTTCGGCTCCCGGCATATCGCCACGCGCGAGAAGCATGAAGGGCTGGTGTTCGCCATCGCCTTCGAGTCGGTGATCAAGCTGCTGGCACTGGGCGGCATCGGCCTGTACGCCCTGTATGGCGTGTTTGGCGGCCCCCACGAGCTGGAAGTGTGGCTGCTGCAGAACCAGACCGCCCTGGCCGCCCTGCACACCCCGCTGCAGGAAGGCCCGTGGCGCACCCTGCTGCTGGTGTTCTTCGCCTCGGCCATCGTCATGCCGCACATGTACCACATGGCCTTCACCGAAAACCTCAACCCACGCTCGCTGGTCAGCGCCAGTTGGGGCCTGCCGCTGTTCCTGCTGCTGATGAGCCTGGCCGTGCCGCTGGTACTCTGGGCCGGGCTGCGCCTGGGCGCCAGTACCAACCCCGAATACTTCACCCTGGGCCTGGGCATTGCCGCCAACAACCAGGCATTGGCCCTGCTGGCCTATATAGGCGGCCTGTCGGCGGCCAGCGGCCTGATCATCGTCACCACCCTGGCGCTGTCGGGCATGGCCCTCAACCACCTGGTACTGCCGCTGTACCAGCCACCGGCCGAGGGCAACATCTACCGCTGGCTGAAATGGACCCGCCGCGCACTGATCGTCGCCATCATCACCGCCGGCTTCATGTTCTACCTGACCCAGAACAACCACCAGAGCCTGGCCAACCTGGGCATCGTGGCGTTCGTGGCCACGCTGCAGTTCCTGCCCGGCGTGCTGTCCGTGTTGTACTGGCCGACCGCCAACCGCCGCGGCTTCATCGCCGGGCTGCTGGCCGGCACGCTGGTGTGGATGGTGACCATGCTGCTGCCGCTGCTGGGCAACCTGCAGGGCTTCTATATCCCGCTGCTGGACATGATCTACGTGCTGGACGATACCAGCTGGCACATGGCGGCCATCGCCTCGCTGGCGGCCAACGTGCTGCTGTTCACCCTGATTTCGCTGTTCACCAACGCCAGCACCGAAGAGGTCAGCGCCGCAGAAGCCTGCGCGGTGGACAACGTGCGCCGCCCACAGCGCCGCGAACTGCACGCAGCCTCGCCCCAGGAATTCGCGACCCAACTGGCCAAGCCGCTGGGCGCCAAAGCCGCGCAAAAGGAAGTGGAGCAGGCCCTGCGTGACCTTTACCTGCCGTTCGACGAACGCCGGCCATACGCCTTGCGCCGCCTGCGTGACCGCATCGAGGCCAACCTCTCGGGCCTGATGGGCCCGAGCGTGGCCCAGGACATGGTCGAGACCTTCCTGCCGTACAAGTCCGGTAACGAGAACTACGTCACCGAGGACATCCACTTCATTGAAAGCCGCCTGGAAGACTACCACTCGCGCCTGACCGGCCTGGCCGCCGAGCTCGATGCCCTGCGCCGCTACCACCGCCAGACCTTGCAGGAGCTGCCCATGGGCGTCTGCTCGCTGGCCAAGGACCAGGAAATCCTCATGTGGAACAAGGCCATGGAAGAGCTCACCGGCATTGCCGCCAAGCACGTGGTCGGCTCACGCCTGGTGACCATCGCCGAGCCCTGGCGCGGGCTGCTGCAGGGCTTCATCAACGTGCCCGACGAGCACCTGCACAAACAACGCCTGGCACTCGATGGCCAGCCACGTTGGCTGAACCTGCACAAGGCGGCCATCGATGAACCACTGGCCCCCGGTAACAGCGGCCTGGTACTGCTGGTCGAGGACCTGACCGAAACCCAGGCCCTGGAAGACAAGCTGGTGCATTCCGAGCGCCTGGCCAGCATCGGCCGGCTGGCCGCCGGCGTGGCCCACGAAATCGGCAACCCGATCACCGGCATCGCCTGCCTGGCGCAGAACCTGCGCGAGGAGCGTGAAGGCGACGGCGAAATCACCGAGCTGTCCAGCCAGATCCTCGACCAGACCAAACGCGTGTCACGCATCGTCCAGTCGTTGATGAGTTTTGCCCATGCCGGTGGCAGCCACCAGAACAGCGAGGAACCGGTGTGCCTGGCCGAAGTGGCGCAGGACGCCATTGGTCTGCTGGCGTTGAACCGGCGTAATTTCGAAGTACAGTTCTTCAACCTCTGCGACCCCGACCATTGGGTAGAAGGCGACCCGCAGCGCCTGGCCCAGGTGCTGATCAACCTGCTTTCCAACGCGCGCGACGCCTCGCCGCCCGGTAGCGCAGTGCGCGTGCGCAGCGAGGTGAGCGAGCACACCGTCGACCTGATCGTCGAGGACGAGGGCAGCGGCATCCCGAAGAACATCCAGGACCGTCTGTTCGAGCCGTTCTTCACCACCAAGGACCCCGGCGAAGGAACCGGACTGGGCCTCGCTCTGGTCTATTCCATCGTGGAAGAGCATTATGGGCAAATCACCATCGACAGCCCGGCCGACATCGAACGGCAACGTGGCACCCGGATCCGCGTGACCCTGCCCCGGCATGTCGTAGCGACGTCCCCTGAAATTCGAGACCGTCGAGAGAATTGAATCAATGCCGCACATTCTGATCGTCGAAGACGAAACCATCATCCGCTCGGCCTTGCGTCGTCTGCTCGAGCGGAACCAGTACCAGGTCAGCGAAGCCGGCTCGGTGCAGGAAGCCCAGGAACGCTTCAGCATTGCCACTTTCGACCTGATCGTCAGTGACCTGCGCCTGCCAGGTGCACCCGGCACCGAGCTGATCAAGCTCGGCCAAGGCACCCCGGTGCTGATCATGACCAGCTACGCCAGCCTGCGCTCAGCCGTGGACTCGATGAAGATGGGCGCGGTGGACTACATCGCCAAGCCCTTCGACCACGACGAAATGCTGCAAGCGGTGGCCCGCATCCTGCGCGACCGGCAGAACGCCCCGGCTGCGGCACCGGCTGCCGAGCCCCGCGCCAGCACCGGCAAGGCAGCCCCTGCCGACAAAGCGGCCCCGGCAGCGGCCAATGGCGACATCGGTATCATCGGCTCGTGCCCGCCCATGCAGGACATGTACAGCAAGATCCGCAAGGTGGCCCCAACCGATTCCAATGTGCTGATCCAGGGCGAATCGGGTACCGGTAAAGAGCTGGTGGCGCGCGCCCTGCACAACCTGTCGCGGCGGGCCAAGGCGCCGATGATTTCGGTGAACTGCGCGGCCATCCCCGAAACCCTGATCGAGTCCGAACTGTTCGGCCACGAGAAAGGCGCGTTCACCGGCGCCAGTGCCGGCCGTGCGGGCCTGGTGGAGGCCGCCGACGGTGGTACTTTGTTCCTTGATGAAATCGGCGAACTGCCCCTGGAAGCCCAAGCCCGCCTGCTGCGCGTGCTGCAGGAAGGGGAAATTCGCCGGGTCGGTTCGGTGCAGTCGCAAAAGGTCGATGTGCGCCTGATCGCCGCGACCCACCGCGACCTGAAGAATCTGGCCAAGGCCGGCCAGTTCCGCGAAGACTTGTACTACCGCCTGCACGTGATCGCCCTGAAGCTGCCCGCGCTGCGCGAGCGCGGCAGCGACGTCAATGAAATCGCCAGTGCCTTCCTGGCCCGCCAGAGTGCGCGCATCGGCCGGGATGACCTGCACTTCTCTGCCGAAGCCGAACAGGCCATTCGTCACTACAGCTGGCCGGGCAACGTACGTGAGCTGGAAAACGCCGTGGAGCGCGCGGTCATTCTCAGCGAGAGCGCAGAAATTTCTGCCGACCTGCTGGGTATCGACATCGAGCTGAGCGACCTGGAAGAAGACGATATTCTCGACAACGCCCTGGCGGTGGCCAGCGCGGCCAATGCCAGCCACGAGCCGACCGAGGACTTGTCCCTGGAAGACTACTTCCAGCACTTCGTGCTCGAGCACCAGGACCACATGACCGAGACCGAACTGGCCCGCAAGCTCGGCGTCAGCCGCAAATGCCTGTGGGAACGCCGCCAACGCCTGGGCATTCCGCGGCGCAAGAGCAACGCCACCAGCGATAACTGACCTGCCTGGGTGGGAGGTTCCTCCTGCCCCTTCTCTACCAGCCTCACCGGCCTGTTCGCGGGCTTGCCCGCTCCCACAAGCACAGCGCAACCTGGCAGCCACGGTGATCCTGTGGGAGCGGGCAAGCCCGCGAAACGGCCAGCCACCACACCCCAGGTAACACATCTGCTGCCGCAAAAATCTGTTACCCACCCTCTGCGCCGTAACAGTCACCGAGGCGTACGGTAACGAAATTTCCACATTTCGGGCCTGCCACAAACCTGCAGAATCCACCAACCCATTGATTTTACTGGTTTTTCAAAAGT
The DNA here is from genome assembly GCF_001320345.1 of Pseudomonas sp. NBRC 111127. Classification (NCBI taxonomy): domain Bacteria; kingdom Pseudomonadati; phylum Pseudomonadota; class Gammaproteobacteria; order Pseudomonadales; family Pseudomonadaceae; genus Pseudomonas; species Pseudomonas sp. NBRC 111127. Next base: position 5,023 of record NZ_BCBD01000181.1, read on the forward strand.
TGGCACGGCACCTGCTATATCTCTGGTACAAGAACAATAACAAGCACTGCAACTCATAATAAGAACAAGACGAAACGGCTCACGCACAATAAAAACAAGACGGCGGAGGCGCAGCTAACTGATTCTTTTGGAGAGGATGCGTGTTTGGGGCTTGCCCCACGACCAGGCAGAGAACAACAAAAACTGCACTAAAAAGCAGCGCCTGAACTGGTTGGATCGACAGATCAACGTGACATCAGCGGCCAAAGCAATCCGTTTGCTCTTTACCCCCGGTTTGGGGGTCGTCCACAAGCTTCAGGCTTTGTGGGCAGGGCACTCAACAAAAACAAAAAGCCCGGCAAAAAAATAATAAGAGCACGCAACGACACTTCTTGGGGAGCTTAGGCTCCCCTTGTCGTTTCTGCGATTCCCGCAGGCTTCCTGCTACCCGCCTACACCATTCCCTGAGTAAATGCTAGAATCCCCGCCCATCATGCGGCCATTCTCCTATTCTTGGCCGAACATTCCTTCAAACAGTGCATCCCATGCTGAAGAAGCTGTTCCAGTCGTTCCGCCCGCCCGTACCGGGCCAGCACCACAGGCGCACCACGCCTGAGGTGATCAACAAGAGCCAGCACTCGTTGCAGCGCCACCAGTTCAGCCGCCACGCGGTGAACATTGTCGAGCGCTTGCAGGCTGCCGGTTACCAGGCCTACCTGGTCGGTGGCTGCGTCCGCGACCTGATGCTGGGTATTACGCCGAAAGACTTCGACGTTGCCACCAGCGCTACCCCTGAACAGGTCCGTGCCGAGTTCCGTAATGCGCGCATCATTGGCCGCCGCTTCAAGCTGGTCCATGTGCATTTCGGCCGTGAAATCATCGAAGTCGCTACCTTCCGTGCCCCGCATACGGAAGATGACCAGAATGACAGCCACCGTTCGTCGCATAACGCCAGTGGTCGCATCCTGCGTGACAACGTATACGGCACCCTGGAAGAAGACGCGCAGCGCCGCGACTTCACCATCAACGCCCTGTACTACGACCCGGTCAGCGAGCGCATTCTCGATTACGCCAACGGCGTGCACGATGTTCGCAACCGCCTGCTGCGGCTGATCGGCGACCCGACGCACCGCTACCAGGAAGACCCCGTGCGCATGCTGCGCGCAGTGCGCTTCGCGGCCAAGCTGGACTTCGGTATCGAGAAGCACACCTTCAAGCCGATCCGCGAACTGGCCCCACTGCTGCGCGAAATCCCGCCAGCGCGCCTGTTCGAAGAGAGCCTGAAGCTGTTCCTGTCGGGCCAAGGTGCCATCGCCTTTGAAATGCTCGTCGATCTGGAGCTGTTCGAGCCGCTGTTCCCGGCCAGTGCGCACGCGCTGGAAGAGCGCCCGACCTATACCCACACGCTCATCAGCCAGGCACTGAACAACACCGACCTACGGGTGAAGCAGGGCAAACCGGTAACGCCGGCGTTCCTGTTCGCCGCGCTGCTGTGGCCTGCCCTGCCAGCCCGCGTGCTGCATTTGCAGAGCCAGGGCGTACCCCCGATTCCGGCCATGAATGGCGCAGCCCACGACCTGATCGCCGAGCAATGCGCCCGCATCGCCATCCCCAAGCGCTTCACCCTGCCAATCCGGGAAATCTGGGACATGCAGGAGCGCCTGCCACGCCGCAGCGGCAAGCGCGCCGACATGCTGCTGGACAACCCGCGCTTCCGTGCCGGTTACGATTTCCTGCTGCTGCGTGAAAGCGCGGGCGAAGAAACCGACGACCTGGGGCAATGGTGGACCGATTACCAGGACGCCAACGATAGCGAGCGCCGCGAGATGATCCGCGACCTGGGCAACCGTGACGAAGGCAGCACTGCCGGCCCGCGTAAACGCAAGCGCAGCGGCAGCAAACGCAAGCGCGCTGGCGACGAGGCATTCGAGTGACGACGCGCGCCTACGTCGGCCTGGGCAGCAACCTGGCTGCACCGGCCGAGCAGTTGCGCAGCGCGTTGCAGGCGCTGGACCAGGTCGCGGCCACGCGCCTGGTAGCAGCCTCTGCCTTTTACACCAGCGATTCGCTGTTGCCCGGGCAGCCACGCTATACCAACGCCGTCGCGGCGCTGGACACCCAGTTGGCACCGCTGGCCTTGCTCGATGCCCTGCAAGCCATCGAGAACGACCAGGGCCGGGTGCGCGCGGAGCGCTGGGGCCCACGCACGCTGGACCTGGACATCCTGCTGTTCGGCGACCAGGTGCTCGACGAGCCCCGCTTGACGGTGCCGCATTACCACATGCATGCCCGCCCCTTCGTACTGTACCCGCTGGCCGAGCTGGTACCGGGCGACTTCCGCCTGGCCGATGGCCGCGCCCTTGCGCAGCTGCTTGAGGCTTGCCCATTCATCGGCCTGGAGCGCTTGTAAACCGGGTGCTCCAGCCCGTTGCACCGGCCCGGTAACGCCAGTAACACCCTGATCGTAACAATGCGGTAACAGGGTGATTGACTTCCCCCACCTCGCTCACGACTATAGGCGTCCCGTGTGGCAACTGACTGCCGCATACCCGTATTTAGGCCCGGACGGACCTGTGCCCGAACATCACGCGCGATGATGTGCCGCTCCGGAAGATGACTACACGCGTTGAATGCAGTCGTTTTTTACAGCGCCTGAACGAGGAATTTCCTACATGCCTGAAGTAACCCTTACCACCCTGCATGGCCTCAAGGCCAAGGGTGAAAAAATCACCATGCTGACCTGCTATGACGCGACCTTCGCCAAAGTCGCCAGCCAGGCCGGTGTTGAAGTGTTGCTGGTGGGCGACTCGCTGGGGATGGTCCTGCAGGGCCACGACAGCACCTTGCCGGTCACCACGGCCGACATGGCCTACCATACCGCCAGCGTCAAACGTGGCAATGACGGCGCGCTGATCCTGGCAGACCTGCCATTCATGGCCCATGCCACCCCGGAACAGGCCTTTGCCAACAGCGCCACGCTGATGCAGGCAGGCGCCCACATGATCAAGATCGAAGGTGCCGCCTGGCTGGCAGAAACCATTCGCCTGCTGGCTGAGCGTGGCGTACCGGTGTGTGCGCACCTGGGCCTGACCCCGCAGACCGTCAACGTACTGGGCGGCTATAAAGTGCAAGGCCGCCAGGAAGCCCAGGCCCGGCAGATGCGCGCTGATGCCATTGCCCTGGAACAGGCCGGTGCAGCCATGCTGCTGCTGGAGTGCGTACCCAGCGAACTGGCCGCGGAGATCACCAACGCGGTCGGTATTCCGGTGATCGGCATCGGCGCCGGCAGTGCCACCGATGGCCAGGTGCTGGTGCTGCACGACATGCTTGGCCTGTCGCTGAGCGGCCGGGTGCCCAAGTTCGTGAAGAACTTCATGCAGGGCCAACCGGATATCCACAGCGCCCTCGTCGCTTACGTCGAGGCCGTCAAGCAAGTCAGTTTCCCAGGCAGCGAACACGGGTTCAGTGCATGAATACAGTCAAGACCGTCCGCGAACTGCGCGCAGCAGTAGCCCGTGCCCGCGGTGAGGGCAAGCGCATCGGTTTCGTGCCGACCATGGGCAACCTGCACAGCGGCCACGCGGCCCTGGTCACCAAGGCCGCGCAGCGTGCCGATTTCGTGGTCGCCAGCATCTTCGTCAACCCGCTGCAGTTCGGTGCCAACGAAGACCTGGACAGCTACCCGCGTACCTTGGCCGCCGACCAGGAGCGCCTGCTGCAAGCCGGCTGCAACCTTTTGTTCGCACCCAGCGTGGCAGAGATGTACCCCGACGGCATGAGCGTGCAAACCCGGGTCAGTGTTCCCCAGCTTTCCGAAGGCTTGTGCGGCGCCAGCCGGCCAGGGCATTTCGAAGGTGTGGCCACCGTGGTCACCAAGCTGTTCAACATGGTCCAGCCAGACCTTGCGGTGTTCGGTGAAAAGGACTTCCAGCAACTGGCAGTGATCCGCGCCATGGTCCGCGACCTGAACATGCCGATCCAGATCATTGGCGAGCCCACCGTGCGGGCCGACGATGGCCTGGCGCTGTCTTCGCGTAATGGTTACCTCACGCCCGAGCAGCGGGCCACCGCGCCTGCGCTGTACCGCACGCTGCAGCATATCGCTTCGGCCATTGGCCGCGGGCAGCGGGACTTTGCCGCGCTGGTTGCCCAAGGGCAGGCGCAGCTGGTTGCCGCGGGTTTGCGTCCAGATTACCTGGAAGTGCGCCATGCCGTGAGCCTGCGCCCGGCGGTGATCGATGATCGCGACCTTGTGGTGATTGCGGCGGCTTACCTGGGTAACACCCGGTTGATCGACAATCTGTACCTGCATGTGGAAGAGAAAACCGCATAAAGGCCTTGGGGGCTGCTTTGCAGCCCCCTCAAAATCCCCGTCCCACAGCCATTCCCAGCGCGTGACCTTTGCCTATAATGATGCAGCCTGAACCCGGCAATGACTGCCGTGTCAAAGGCCTCACCACGCATTAAGGGAACCCCGCGCAATGGCGTATTACCGTACACCCCACGATGTGACGGCGCTGCCCGCCTGGCAGGCGCTTCAGCAACACCGCGATGCCATGCAGAGCTTCAGCATGCGCGACGCCTTCGCCGCCGATGCCCAACGCTTCGACCAGTTTTCCCTTAGCGCTTGCGGCCTGTTCCTCGACTACTCGAAAAACCTGATCACCGAGCAAACCCGCGATCTGTTGGTCAACCTGGCCAACGAAGTGGGCCTGCAGGACGCTATCAAGTCGATGTTCAGTGGCGAAATCATCAACGCCTCCGAAGGCCGCCCGGTGCTGCACACCGCATTGCGCCGGCCGGTTGGCGACAAACTCAGCGTCAACGGCGTGAACGTCATGCCGGAAGTGCACAAGGTACTCAACCAGATCACCGAACTGGTTGGCCGCATCCATGACGGCCTGTGGCGTGGCTACAGCGAAAAGCCGATCACCGACGTGGTCAACATCGGCATCGGCGGCTCGTTCCTCGGCCCGGAGCTGGTTTCCGAAGCCCTGCTGCCCTACGCGCAGCGCGGTGTACGCTGCCACTACCTGGCCAACATCGACGGCAGCGAGTTCCACGAACTGTCGGCCAAGCTGCGCGCCGAAACGACCCTGTTCATTGTTTCGTCGAAGTCGTTCAACACCCTCGAAACCCTGAAAAACGCCATGGCCGCGCGTACCTGGTACCTGGCCCAGGGCGGTTCGGAGGCCGAGCTGTACCGCCACTTCATTGCGGTTTCCAGCAACAAGGCTGCCGCGGTGGCCTTCGGTATCCGCGAAGAGAACATCTTCCCGATGTGGGACTGGGTGGGGGGGCGCTACTCGCTGTGGTCGGCCATCGGCCTGCCGATCGCCCTGGCCATCGGCATGGCCAACTTCAAGGAGCTGTTGTCCGGCGCCTACACCATGGACCAGCATTTCCAGACCGCGCCGTTCGACAAGAACATGCCGGTATTGCTGGCCCTGCTGGGCGTGTGGTACGGCAACTTCTGGGGCGCCAGCAGCCATGCGATCCTGCCGTACGACCATTACCTGCGCAACATCACCAAGCACCTGCAGCAGCTGGACATGGAGTCCAACGGCAAGAGCGTGCTGCAGGACGGCACCCCGGTCAAAACCGAAACCGGCCCGGTAATCTGGGGTGGCGTCGGCTGTAATGGCCAGCACGCCTACCATCAGTTGCTGCACCAAGGCACCCAGCTGATTCCGGCCGACTTCATCGTGCCGGTCGTGAGCTTCAACCCGGTCGCCGACCATCACCAGTGGCTGTACGCCAACTGCCTGTCGCAAAGCCAGGCCCTGATGCTGGGTAAAACCCGCGAAGAAGCCGAAGCCGAACTGCGTGGCAAAGGGCTGAACGAAGCAGACATCGAAAAGCTGGCCCCGCACAAGGTGATCCCGGGCAACCGCCCGAGCAACACCCTGGTGGTAGAGCGCATCAGCCCACGCCGTTTGGGGGCGCTGGTGGCCATGTATGAACACAAGGTGTTCGTGCAAAGCGTGGTCTGGGGCATCAACGCCTTCGACCAGTGGGGCGTCGAGTTGGGCAAGGAGCTGGGCAAGGGCGTGTACCAGCGCCTGGTCGGCAGCCTGGACGACAGCGCCGAAGATGGTTCCACCCAAGGCCTGATCAACTACTTCC
>NZ_BCBD01000182.1:0-11073 GCF_001320345.1 Pseudomonas sp. NBRC 111127
TTCACCTGGCTTGGAAAGCAGGCCAGGATTTCGCTTGGGACTTATCCGGAGATCGGCTTGAAGGAAGCGCGTGCGCGGAGGGATGAGGCGCGCGAAGAGGTTGCGCAAGGTAAGGACCCGCGCGAATCGAGGAGGGAGAAGAAGATTGAGCGCCTGGGCGCCCAAGAAAGGACATTCCGCCGCGTCTATGAAGAGTGGCTTGAATTCAGGAAGGGAGGCCTGACCGAGTCGACGGTCAAGGTTATTTCAAACGCAATGGAGCTGGATGTACTTCCGGCATTTGGCCCGCGCCAGATCGACAGCATCAGGCGCGCCGACGTGATTACGCTGATCCGCCGCATAGAGCGGCGCGGCTCGATCACTACCGCCGTTAAGACTCGGCAGTGGACGGGCCAGGTCTTCCGCTATGCGGTTGCGATCGGAATGATTGAGGTAAACCCCACGGCGGAAATGCACGCTGTGACAGAGAAGATGGCGCCGCACAAGAACCGACCGTTCCTGACCTTCGACGAGATGCCGAGCATCATCAAGGCTATTGAGGAGAGCCAGTCAGGCCTACAGCTGCAGTGCGCCACCAAGCTGCTCATCCTTACAGCCTGCCGCCCGGCAGAGGTGCGCAAGGCCGAGTGGTCGGAGATCGACCTAGAAACCGCGACCTGGTCCATCCCGGCCGCCAAGATGAAGATGCGCCGCGACCACGTGGTGCCACTATCGCGCCAAGCGGTCGAGATTCTGCGCTTGATGCTTCCGATATCCGGGAACCTGAAGTACGTTTTCCCGAACCGGACGGACGCCGTTCGGCCGATCGGCATCAACTACGCGGTGAACCTGATGGATCGGTGTGGCTATACCGGCCGCCAGTCGCCGCACGGGTTCCGGCACTTGTTCTCGACCGAGATGAACAGCCGCGGCTACAACAAGGACTGGATCGAGCGCCAGCTTGCCCATGCCGACAGCAGTACAATCCGCGACGTGTACAACCACGCCACCTATATAGAGCAGCGCCGCGGGATGATGCAGGAATGGGCTGACATGGTATTGCCGGATCGTCATTGACGAGTCTAGCGGCGGTCATGGTCCCGGATACTGTGGGTCACCACCCCCCAAACCTCGAACTGGTCACCCTCCATGATGTACCTGGACGGGAACTTGGGGTTGTCCGGCACCAGCACCACCTGGCGGTCACGGATCATCATCCGCTTGCAGGTGGCATCTCCGTTCAGCGCGGCGATGATGATGCTGCCAGACTTGGGCTCAGCCAGGCGATCGACTATCAGCAGGTCACCGGTATAGATGCCGGCGTCCTGCATGCTGTCGCCCTCCACCTTGACCAAGTAGACGTTGGGCGCGCGCAGCTTGAGCAAATCGTCGATGGAGACCTGCAGGTGGTCAGTTTCTGAGGGCATGGTTGAAGGCATGGTGGCTGGCCTATAACTGGATATAGATACAGTATCTTATGGGCCAACCCATTCAGGCAACAGCCGGTCAGCGGCAGGATTCAACAGCGGCCTCCAGCTCCTTCTCGTAACCGATCCGCTGCCGGCGCTCGGCCAGCAGCGCCCTCACCTTCACTTCCAGGCTGTCGGTCTTTCGCAGGCCGGCAGCTGCCCAAGGCGGAACAGCTACCTCCGGCGCCCGGCACGGCACCTGCACTGGCACCTCGACGCGCACGTACTGGACCTCTGGCGCGACCTTCCCTGCGCAGCCGGCAATCAGAGCGATGCCTGCGAGCACCCCCACCCCGCGCAGGATTCGACCTGCAGCACCTGCACCGCCTGCACCGCCTGCACTTTTGTGCAAGACCTGCACTTGTTCGATGCTCCTGCAGGGTCCACCTTGGTGACCACCCTCAATCCCAGAAGTCATGCGGGTTTCAGTGGTAATTTCGCCTGCTTGGTGGCCGGGCAGGCCCACCCCTAAATCGGTCATAGCCCTAGCTCCTGATCGATGATCGAGGTGGCGGCCGCGCATAGGTCGCCACCGGTTCGCTCCTGCTGCAGGCGGTTTGCCGCTGCGTAATCGTCCTTGGCGCTGGCCCTGGCCTCACTCACCGCCTGCTCTGCCCTGGCCTGGCGCTCATTCGCCGCCAGGGTCAGGTCGCCCAGGGCCTTGGCCTGCTCCTGCGCCAGGCCGGCGAGGTTGTCACGGGCGGCCTTGCAGTTGGTTGCCTGGTCCTGCTCCGCATCTAGCAGCGGCCGGAAGTGGTTTGTGGTTGCCCAGATACCGACGGCCATGCCGAGCAGAACCAGCAGGCCGGCGCCGGCGAGGCGAAGCAGCCAGGCTTTCATGCCGTCTCCAGGAACAGGTCCCGCTCAGCGGCCCGCCGGCGGACCAGCCCGGACAGCACCTGCCCGCCGGCCTTGTTCCAGCGCGAGAACTGCTCGGCAGCAGCTGCGTAATTACCTGCATTGAGCAGACGGCGGAGCGTGGACGATTCAAGATTGGCCGCGCCCAGGTTGTAGGTGAAGCTCATCAGGGCATCCCACTGGTTTTGGTTCATTGGGGCCGTGACCAGGCGCTGCACTTCTGGCTCGAAGCGCTGTACGTCGTTCAGCAGCATGCGTTCGGCCTGTTCCTTGGTGATCGTCATCCCCGGTTTCACGCCCCGGGTGGTGCCATAGCCGATGGTCCAGACGCCGACCGAATCCTGATAGGCCTGCAGGCGCAGGCCCTCGAATGACTTGATGAGGCTCAAGCCACGTTGCGATGTGCGCATGGGTTTTCTCCAGGCGAAAAAAAGCCCGCGCTGGGCGGGCACGCTTATAGATTTAAACTATCTATTCTGAGCTCATGTTTCTGATGAGAAAGTACGAATTAGAAAACTCTTGACTTACACCCTCACGGGAGCTCCTATCAATAAATGAAATACTACGATTCTCTTCTGTACATATCATCTTCATAAATAGTTCGTGATGACTAGCTGAAATAGAACCATCGGAAAACATTTTATATAATCTAGAAACAAGCAGATCACATTCTTTTTTGATTTGGTCTGGTGAGTCTAGCCTGCGAACCAGTTCTATAGATTCAAAAATCGATGAATAAACATTCATAATATTCACTTCTTCGACTGAATGTTTTTTACGTGATCTTCGTATTTACTATCTACTGAACACATATCAATTTTAACTATTTTTGAAACAAGCCCTGCCTCACGAAGACGATCAAGAACAATCTCTGGATTAATCAAGAACGGGCCTGCCATTGTATGCGATTTAACATTTGCCGGAATGTAATATGGATCAAGCCCTATTACCTTATCAAGAGCTTCGAGTGTGTTGTAGGTAGATTTTTGACTAGGCTCACGCTCTATGTAGAACACCTTTGTCCCAGGCCGAGAAAAAATAAGATTGTGCATAGCGCTTCCGATGACGCCACAATAGACTTTCGACTTTCTCGAAATCTTTATCTGATCCTCTATGCTCATAGACTCTGGATACACAATCTCCCATCCATTCTCTCGAAGCTGAGCCTCTAATTCATCCTCGCCAAAAACAGGCCTTACCCTAAACTTTGTCCTTGAGAAATAAATTGGCCTGGCATTTTCTTCGGGCTTATCAAAGTAGTTGCCAGAAACATTTTCAGCTATCGTGGCGCAGACGTTGCGGTGAGCGAGGAAAGCTTCTTCTCCCCCAAGCCTAAGAGATGGGTTAGGGATGGTTATCCTAGAAAACCTCAAAGGCCTAGTGATAATTGTGATCTTGTCTAAAGGAATACCCATTTTTTTAAATAGATACTCACCAATTTTACATGGAGCAGAATGACCTGGATGCGCATGAAAGAATATTCTGTCAAATTCGAGGTGATTTAGCATGCGCCAAATTCTCGTCATTGATTCAATCAGGAAGTGGCCGTAGTGCCCTCGATAGAGAAATCCTCCATACACAGCATTTCCATCAAAGTCCTCTGCTGATTCAGGTTCGCATCTGCCGTAAGCCATAATCGGGGACTTTACGCCACGAAAGAGCCCAGAGCTCGCAATAAATTCCCCATCGCTGGTGAAAATTCCGCCCTGCATCTCCTGCGGCCCAGTCCTTGGAATCGCCTTGCTAGGCATGGCAACGGCGCCTTCATAGACCTCGCAACCTGGCAGGTCGAACCTGATTTTGACAGCCATCATTCTTCCCTTTCGACACATCAAAGGGCTGTACGATAGGTCGGACCCATCCTTGGGTCAACAGCGATCGCTCCTTAGGTTCGCAGCGTGGCATCCAGATCGAGTATCAGGTAGTTGCACGCCCAGTTGGTCCCGTTGAATTCGTACTCTCCGTAGTAGCGATTGGTATTACCGGATCGGATGATGTTCAAAACCGTTCCGGCGGAACCACTCAGGATACTGACCGTATGCCCAGTGGCCGAGGCATTCACATATTTTATGCGCACCTTGTCGCCGGCAGTTGCCCCAACTTTAGAAAGAACCAGGTTGGCTGTCAGAGCCGTTCCATTGAGCGAAACGGTAGTCAGGCCGGCCTTTGGCTGAATTGTAAAGTCCGAGTTAGAGTTGATGGTCAGCGAAGCTGGCGAGTTTAGTGCGCCGCGCGGAGCGCGCTCAACGTAAATTCCAGTCGGGCTGAACCCGGCGGGAACAACCAAAAGCGTAGCATCCGTGTTCGAGGCGTCGATTCCGACCATCTTGACATCAGTCGTGTTGAAGAAGGTGTTCTGCACGCGACAGAACTCATTCATTCCTCTGGCCGAACCGCCTTGCACCCTGAGACCAGAAACGCTATCCAACAGGATTGCTCCCGTCATCTGCAGGGACAGGTCAAAGTCCTGAATGCGCAAGAATGTTGCCGCACAATTCGTTAGACGAATGGCGTATGAGTTCGGAAGCGCTACTGCACTTCCTGGTACGGCATGGATGGCACCAATAGTGACCTTGTAGTTGCATTGACTAAGATCTACAGCACTCCATCCTTCAGAGTGCACAGCCATTGCAGAAGATCGATAATAGCTGTTTGGTCCGATATTAAGCTCTACGCGCTTAGATCCGCCAATGCATGTTTTTGAGCAGTTGAAATGGTTTCCATAGACAAAACCGCCAGGTTCCTCATTGGCATTTGAATAAATTAGGCCCTCCCAGCAGCTTACCGCTTCATTTCCATGGACCTCATGACCTTCAACGCCATCGCTCAATTCATAAGCACGAGACATGCTTGTGCATGACCCATCGTAGATTGATATACCAATTGCTCCAGTCTCTGAAGAAATTACTACTCCCTTGCATGCATGAGTTACACCATCTGTATCAGAAGGATTCCACCCACCAAAAAATGAGTATCTATTCAGTCGGAACTGACGACAATCGCCGATCCTCAAAACCTCTGCCCAATAGTTACTGGCGATAGTCAACGATATATTGTCATCGCTAGATTGCAGGCCGGAGAAGTCGAAACGATATTGCCGATTCCAAGCATTTGCGCTTTTTGGCGTAACAACAGCTCTTCCGCCTGCGACTGTCGTAGTGATTCGAGTATTCCGGATTCCACTCAACTGCTTGAATCCAGAGTTCGCATCAATGTAGGTGAAGAAGTCACCGCCAGCAGGTCCGATATACCTAAGTCTGAGCTGATCGTTCCCGTCGATAATCACGCCGATAGGCAAGGTCACTGGGCCAGAGGAAATTACGCCTTTACCAGTGAACCTGGTGACCCCACTATTCAGCGCAGCCTGAAGCGCAGCCGTACTATCGGTGGCGCCCGTGAGGTCAATTCCGGAATACGAGCTGAAGTCAACAGAAATCAGGCCTAAAAGGTTGTAAACCTTGGATTTTATGTAGTTCCAGACGTTCAAGGCGCTGAACTTCCGCACGCCCTCCGGCCTGGAAGCCGCAAAAAAATCACCGTCATTTACCGAGATCAGCTCATCAGCTGTCACGACGACGTTTTCAGTGAATAGCTCAAGCTCGCCTGGGTCTAGCCAGTCTACCCCTATTCTGCCATCGCTAGAGGCACGCGGAGTATTTCCAGGGGCAGGATCTTCTGTAATTGTCGCCTCCAAAGAGGCGATTGCAGCAAGACTGTCATTTGCAATCCAGCCTTCCGACTTGTAAATGTACTCAGCCTGTTCGGTGGTGTTGAAATAACGGTCGCCCGGCTGAAGCGGAAGCCCATTGTCGCGTAGATCTGGAGCAGTGGCAGCTGGAGCCAAGAAGCCCGCAGTCCGAGCTGTCGCAACGTCCGCGGCATCTTCTGCGGCCTGCGCAGCTTCGTTGGAGGCGTCCAGCGCTGCTTGAATGGCGGTAGCTGACAGAGCTGTCTTGCCGGTGTTGACCGCAGTACCGCCCTGGTTCTGCCATACGGCATAGATCTCATCCGCGTCGTTCGACTGCACCAAGAAGATGCCTTGATCGGCAGTTTCTGCTAGGCCGGCCGACACATTCGGATAGATGGTAGTGGAGATACTGATCTTCTCGGCAGCATCCTGCTGTATTTCCAGAACCACCTGCTTCAGGTTTTGAATGTCGCCCGATTGGGTAGGGATGCTGTCGGCATTCGCAGCATCGTTGGCAAAGCGGAAAACGATGTTGCTGCCGACTTCCGCGCGCACAGTCGCGATCTCAAGGCGCTGAGTTTGATCAGCCATGTCATTTCCTTTGGGCGAGTTTGTAGAGCGCGCCTGGGCGCGGTCAGCGAAACGAGGTGTTAGGAGATCCAGCCGCCGGAGAAGAAGCTGCTGGTATCGTTGATGAGCATGTCGGCCACGGCATCGAAGATGGTGTCGACCTGGTCGTCGTGGTCGTGGCTGTCGTCGGCCGTGAAAGCTGCGGCCTCGGTGAGGAAGGTGGTGACCCACTCAGTGGTGCACAGGTCCTGCCGCCGGTGGTCTTTGACGTGTGTGATGGACTTGCCCTGCTCGTCGTATATCGCAGGCACGAACACACGGCCGGACTTGAACCAGGGCACGGCGTCCATGCAGCGTGTGACCTTGTTGGCGGCAGGCCCGCGCGGCTGGGGCTCGATCTGAATAGAACCCTTCTTGCTGATGGTCTGGATCAGGCCGGTGCCACTGGACTTGTCCTCGACGCGCATGTAGCGCAGAGCCGCGGGTCGGAATTGGTCCCACGGCTTCCAGCGTTCCCAAACGCGCAGCGCCTCGGCCTCCAGATCGCCTGCGTCCCACTTACCCCGCACGATCTCGATGATGTAGAGGTTCCCGTCCACGCCCAGGCCGCAGTGGGCGAATACCGAGAAGTCGTGCTGCTCACCGGTCTTCTGGGCGGTATCCACGTAGACGCCACGCCAGACCAGGAATGGCAGCTGCTCGTAGGTCTTGAACCAGTCCGGGTCGATCATGCCGCCCGTGAGCGCCACGGGCTCCTGCTGGTACTGGCTGACCATGGTGTAGGCATCTTTGTCCCACAGGGCCATCAGGTCGTAGACCGACTCTTTGGCCGGCCAGTAGGACCAGTATTCGACGCCGCCTCGCACCACTGAAGGACCGCTGAACACGTCGCGCTCCGCGTGCTCGCGGATGCCATCGGGCAAAGATGCGATGTACTCGCGGGTGACCAGGGCCGGCACCTTGATGTGCGCGAAGTCCAGGCCCATGCCACCCTTGAGCAGAAAGCCGGACACGTCGTCCGTGTGCAGGCGCTGCTGGGTGCAGATGACGGGGGTATCAGGCGATGCGCGCCGGCTGCGCAGCGTGTTTGTCACGATCCGCTGGGCCTTGGCCCGCATGGTCGCTGAAAACGCGCTGTCGGCCTTCTCCGGGTCATCCAGGTTGATGAAGCCAGTGAAGTCCTTGGAGATGTAGCCGCCCCGGCAGCCGGTGATCTGGCCGCCGGTGGAGCGGCTGAACAGCTGGTGCCGAGTACGGCCCTTGCCGTCGATCAGCGACCAGTTCTCGACATCGGCCTTTCCCATCGAAACAGGCCAAAGCTCCTGGTACTCAGGGCTGGATACGATCGACCGGATGCGGCCGGAGTTCTCCACCACCAGAGAATTGGAGTAGGAGACGTTCAGCGTGCGCGTTCTGTCGCGCACTGTCATGGCATAGGCTGGAAGGTGGATAGACCAGTACTCGGTCTTTGTGCCACCTGGTGGCATGTTGAACACGACGTTCTTCAGTTCGCCACTGAGCACGCGCAGCGCTGTGTGATCCATATAGCGGTGGTGCCAGTTGCAGAGCATCTTCATGCCCTGGTTCAGCTGGAACCACACCCTCATGAACGAAAGCGGCGAGTGTTCACTTATGCTTTTGGCGGCCTGCTTCTCCTCGATGCTCATGGTTTCCCAATCGAGGAGCGCTGTCATAGGCGGGCCAGTACCGACTCAAGGGCTTCCTGGTCAACCTTGACCGTGGATTTCGTCTCGATTGGCGCACCATCCTTGCCGGTCAACTCAACAATCTGCTTGTCGAGGCCCAGGAGCTTTGCCTTGCCCATAGAGGCCGTGACCATTGCAGAGGCCTTGCCTGTCTCCTTGCCGAGCAGGCGAGCCTCTTCCAGCTCAGCCAGGAGCGTGTCCACGGTGATTTCGTGACGTTCCATGACCTTGATCCTTAATTCTTCGATGCGTGCCTGAACGAGAGGGTTTTGTAGAAGGTTGTAACCCTCCCGCTGGGCTGTTTTGTCGGCCATGTTGGAGGTGTTGTAGGACCGCCGGTAGGCCTCGGAGGCGTTCCCGGTCTCGACATAGGCGAGGCAGAAAAGCTCCATCTTGTCGGTGAAGCGTCTCTTCGCCTTGCGTTCCATATCTCACCTATGGGCTGATCAGTTTCCACTTGTAGCCGACCCACTTCGGCAGCTTGCCGGCAGTGAAGATCGGAGGCTTCGTTTCGGTGCACCTAGCTGGCAGCAGCCAGTTGCCAGGCACTTGCGGGTCGCGCTCTGCTAGGGCCTCGCCCAGGTAGAACCCGTTAGGGTCGTACTGGTAAACGATTTTCTGGTTCATAGGTATCGAATCCATCTCACCTGGGTAAGGTTTACCGATCTCGCCTCAGTGCCCCCATTAGAGCCGATGCTGACAGTGTGGGTATGGGACCCGGCATCGCTGGTGTTGAGCGTCTGAGTTCCTTGCTCGATCTGGTCGCCAAGAACTGCATCGTCTTGAGGAACACCAGATACCAGGTCACGAGGAAACGTCATTGTGTGCCGATGAAGACCGGCCGATCCGGTTGAGGCGCTATGCGAGTGACCGAGGTTTTGGCTGGGCTGAGGAACGCCATCCATGACCCTCCCGGTATCAACGCCCCTTCCGTCATCAAGGCAGCGAGGAAACATCCCGCGCCAGTCAGGAAGCCGGAACTCAAGGCTTGACTCGCCACCAGTGTTGAACCTGGTCCCAATTACCGCGAACAACTTGGCGTAAGCTGACCGGAGCAACGTTGAACCGGTGCATTTCAGCCACCCAGGGTCAGGCGAACCGTTATGGGCCACATCCTTGTATTCACCAACGCTGAATGACGAATAGAGGCTTGCTCCTATCAACCTCCAGAACGTCGGGCTGCTGGCCGGCGGGTTGCCAGCGTTGTTGTTGGCGATCGACTCATAGAACAGGCCATCTTCTGGTGTGTAGCAAGGGGCGCCCACGGAATAGATTGCTTGGGCGTGATACTGCATAACCCCTTTTCGTTCGAGGTCCTGCAGTGCCGAGTCAACCCGGTTGTGCCACCAGTTCTCCTGGCCCGCCGGCGGCGCGTCCTTGTCCTGACCGCCTTCCCAGCCCGTCAAAATCCTGATTTCGGCCGGCTCTTGAAAAACAGTGGAGGAACTCTGGCCCTCGACATTCTCTGCCCAGCGGCGGTTGAAAGGCTGTCGTGCCATCAGGAAACGTCTCCGGGCAAGGTGAAGTTGGCGTAGTTAAAGATCAAGCTTGAGGTGCGCTCGATCTCATCAATGTTGGTCGGGAGCACGTAGATTTGCCCTATGCGGGTACCCTGCGGCCTGGGGATGAGGTCGAAGTTCTCGAGCAAGAACTGCGTGGTGTTGTCCAGCTCTGAAGCGATGCCGATGTCGAATGACTTATCGCCATTGCTATTCAGGGCTGTGACCTTCACCCCTATAACGACCTCGAGCAGCTTGATGATGCTGTCGCTGGTGCCGTCGCTGACGTTTCTGGCGATCTTTGCCTTGATCAGCTTGCGGTACAGATCGTTGTTTAGGGGCGCATCGATCGACGCGCCGTCGCCGATGTAGGGCGCGACGTTGTAGTTGGTGTAGTTGTCGTTCCCGGCATAGCCAAAGACGTCATAGGCCGCGCCGCGCAGTATTGGCCGGGGCACGCCGACGATGCGGCCGATGACGTCCAAGTCCTCACCGGTTACCGTGTCGACGTCGTAGGCCGAGTAAATCTGGCTGATCGTCTGTTCAAGCTTCTCGTTGGCGATGGTCGGTGTCAGCGTGAGCCACCGCGTCATCCGCTGTTTGCCGCGGTACTGGTTGATGATCCGCTTCTTCGCGCGCGCTACGTGGTCCATTTTCATAGCGGCACCGATACCGTGATGTTGTCAGGGTCGAAGGTGGCCAACTCTGCGATACCCGGCTGGATCGGCGTTACACCCTGGCTTCCGGGGCTCAGGCCAATTGTCAGGCTGGTGATGTAGCTGTCGCCGTACTGGCCAAGCACCTTGTTGACCGGGGTATAAAGGCGCCCGACGGGCACTACCTCGCCAATGTCGTACCCACCCTGATTGAAGCCCTTCACCTGGTCGCCGGAGAACAGTTTTTTGGTCGAATCCTCGACGATGGCGTCCTTGATCCGCTGCTCTATGTCGATTGGCAGGTTTCCCTTGCGCTGAACGGTGACCGAAACGTAGATCGGCAGAGCCACAGCGCGCTGGAAAGTCATGGTCTCGATGTTGCCCGTCGATGGCGAGGTGATTTGAACCTTGACGCCTGTCGCCCCCGGCGGATCAACCCAGGTATCGGTCTTGGTGCTGTAGCGGGGATACATCGGGGTGCCTGGGTTGTACTTCGAGTACATGGCCTGGCCAATGCCCTGGTCAGTGCCGCCGTTCACGATGACCGCGATGGCAGTGTATGGAATGCCGTCAGGGTCTGCCGGGGCGTCGCTGTTGTTTTCCAGGATCTTCACGTCGGTCACGCCGGCGACGTTTGCAACGGCTGCT
>NZ_BCBD01000183.1:0-10831 GCF_001320345.1 Pseudomonas sp. NBRC 111127
AGTTTGCCGCGGCCAAGGCGCGGGCCGGGCAGATCAAGGCCGGTGGCCGAGGCCCGGTCGCCTCGGCCCAGGCATCGCAGCCGATGGTCAATTGAAACTGGGAGGTGAACATGATCAGGTACGTGATGGTGCTGGCCTGCTGCGTGGGGAGCGCGGCGCTGCACGCCGAGCAATACCCGCGCCCGAGCCCTCAGGATGAAACGGCCACCGAGCGGCTGCTGCGCGTGCAGTCCAGCGGCGCACAGGCCTCGCGCCACCTGCAGGTACAAACGGCACGGGAACGCGACCAGTCCATGCAGCGCTGGCTGGATACCTACAAGTACGAGATCCCCGACTTCTACCGCTGGACCAAGATGACCGAGCGCAACAATTAGCGGGGGCTTGCCGTGCCGTCAACGCTCAGCCCAGGCAGGCCAGTGAGACGGCAAAGCCTGCCAGCAGACAGGGCGCGAACGGCCTTTTTTGCCGCGGCTGTCGCGCACCTCGGCGGACCAGCTGCCAGGCCACCAGCACCACACCCGCAGCAATGAAAGTGACCAGCACATGGGCAACGCTGCTGGCCAGCGCCAACGCACCGAGCAGCTTGACGTCACCGGCCCCGAACTGCCCCAGCGCGTAGCCCGGCAGCGTGAGCAGCAGCACGATGAACAACGCCAGCGCCGCATCACTGCCCTGGGCACCGAGCCAACTGCGCCCTGTGGCCAGCAACCAGGCCAGCGCAAGGGTTGCGGCACCCAGCGTCAGTACATTGGCTATCTGCCGTTCGCGGGCATCCTGCCCGGCGCACAGCGCTAGCCACACCAGCAATGCAAGGCTGTGCATGGGCAATTGGCCATCCCTGTTCGTCGATCGCTTCTATGCTGTTGTTCAGGACACATGGTCAGGGTAGACGCAATCATGAAAGCAGGCCCGGCAAAACGGCAGCACGGTGCGGCAGCCATCGAGTTCGCCGCGGTGTTCATGATCTTCTTCGCCGTGTTCTACGGCCTTGTCAGCTACTCCCTGCCCATGCTCATGCTGCAATCGTTCAACCAGGCCAGCGCCGAGGCGGTGCGCCGCTGCGTGGCGCTGGACCCGGACAGCCCCAGCTACACCAACGATGTGCAGAACCTGGCCCGCCAGGTCATCAGCCAGCAGTTGCAGTGGCTGCCTGCTGCCTTCGACTTCCAGCCGGCCAGCGACGCACAGGTCACCTTGGGCTCCGACAAGCTGCTGACGGTAGCCATCGATTATCCCAAGGCAAAACTCACTCATGTGCTGCCCATGCTGGTGCTGCCATTGATTGGCGAGGTACCGCGCCTACCCGACCGGCTGCGTGCCGAAGCGAGCCTGCAACTGTGAACGGCCTGTTCGAGCGCTGGCTCGGCGGCCAGGCCCCGCTGCCGGCAGAACAGCACCCTCCAGCCATCGGTTTGCAATTGTGGCTGGATGATCAAGGCCACGTGCTGCGCCTGGCCGGGCCGCTGCGCACGCTGCTGCCGGCAAGCCCGCACCACGCCGCGCGGGTGCATGACTACCTGCAACGGCATAGCTGGCTGGTACTCGAAGGCGCCCCGGCGGACTGGCAGGGGCAGCCGCTGGACCTGGACTTCGTGACCGTGCACGGCACTGCTCTGCATACGCGCGGCTGGCTCCTGCGCCAGGCTGACGGGTGGCTGCTGCAGGTGTTCGATATCGGCGACCTGCTGGGTGAGCGCGAAAACCACGCCCATGACCTGGCGCAGCACCACCTGGCCTTGGCGCTTGGCCGGGCCATGCGTGACTGCGACGAACAGCACCTGCTGCCGACCACAACCGCTCAACTGCAATACTTGGCCGAGCACTGGCAGGCGGGGGCCCTGCGCCTGCTGCTGCCAGGTGACAGCGGCTGGTACAGCTACGCCAGCAGCGATGCCGTTTGGCCCTGGGCAGACGACGAGCGCCTGCGTGCCTGGCTGCGTACGTTGCCACCCACCGCTCGGCAGCTGACGGCCGAGCACCCGCTGCTGCACTCGTCGGCTGCCGGCCTGCCGCTGGTGGCCCTGCCCTACCAGCACGGCCACTGTGTTCAGGCCTGGTTACTGTGTGCCGGGGCACCAAGGCCACCCACACCCCAAGCGCAGGCTACCCTGCTGCCCGCGCTGGTCGAACCGCTGCTCAGCCGCCTGCGCCAGCAGCAGCTGCAGCAGCGCGCCTGCCACCTGGATGAACTGCAGCAGCAACTGGGCGCTGGCTGGTGGTCATGGCCCTTGCAGGGGCCACTGGCATTCGACCCAGCCCTGGCATCACGCCTGGGCCTGCCGCGCGATGCCACCTGCGAACAATGGTTCGGCCGTTTGCACCCGGCCGACCGCGAAGCTGCACGCATGGCGCTGGCGCAACTGCGCGACGGCATCGCCTTGAACCTGAACCTGCGCCTGTTGCCCGCCGGCGACCTGGCAGCCCCACGCTGGCTGCAGTGGGTCGGCCAGCTGCGCGGCCGCCAGGTTCAGGGCTTCGTGCTCGATATCAGCGCCTTGAAAGCCCAGGAGCTACAGGCCGGGGCGGCCCGCGCCCGGCTGGAAAACCTGATCGCCAGCTCGCCAGCGGTGATCTACATCCAGCGCTACGCCGACGGGGCGCTGCACAGTGACTTTTTCAGCGCCAGCCTTACCCCGCTGCTAGGCTGGCCCAAAGACGGCGAATTGGCCCAGCAGCCCGGCCAGGCGGTGCACCCGGACGACCGCACGCTATGGCTGGAACGTACGCGCACGCTACTGCGCGACGGCCAGGTTCGCAGCCGCTACCGCTTGCGTGATGAGCGCGGCGGCTATCACTGGATACTGGACGAGGCCCGCCTGCTACGTGACGACCTAGGGCAACCGGTGGAGGTCGTGGGCCTGTGGCTGGATGTCAGCGAGGCCACCGAGGCTGCCGAACGCGTGCGCCAGAGCGAAGAGCGCTACCGGGCGCTGGTGGAAGACTCGCCCGCGCTGATCTGCCGGTACACGCCTGCGCTGCAATTGCTGTTCGGCAATCGGCCGCTGGCCGAGCTGCTGGAGTGCCCGCCACAGCAACTCGGCGCAATGAACCTGGGCCAGTGGATGAGCGATAGCCAACGCACGGCGTTCGTGCAGCGCCTCGCCACGCTGAGCCCGCAGCAGCCGTTGAGCAGTGCCGAGGTCTGCCTGCAATTACCGGGGCGCCGCAACGCCTGGTGGGTGTGGGCCGAGCGTGGCCTGTTCGATGAGCAAGGGCAACTGGTGGAGATCCAGGCAGTTGCCCGCGACAACACGGCAGTGCGCCATAGCCAGCAGCAACTGCTGCAAGCAGCCAAGATGGCCACCTTGGGCGAACTGGCAACGGGGCTGGTGCATGAAATCAACCAGCCGTTGACCACCATGCGCCTGGCGGTGGTCAACGGGCTGAAACGCCTGGAAAGCGGTGCCGCCGATGTTCCGTACCTCACAGGCAAGCTGCAGCGCATCGACAACCAGCTGGAGCGTGCCATTCGCCTGGTCGAGCATTTGCGCACCCATGGGCGGCGGTCCGAGGTGGAACAGCAGGTGTTCGCCGCCTGGGTGGCGGTGCTCGGTGCGCAGGGGCTGCTGGCCGAGGGTTTGTGCGGCAAAGGCGTGACGCTGGCCATCGAGGCGCCCGAGCGGTGCCCGCACGTGCTTGGCCATCAGGACCAGCTCGAGCAGGTGCTGATCAACCTGGTGGTCAATGCGCGGGACGCTTTGCTGGAACGGCGCGTTGCCCACCCACACATACGCGTAGGCCAACGCATCGAGCACGGGCAGTTGTGCCTGCTGGTGGAAGATAACGCCGGCGGTATCGACCCGCGTCTGCTCGAGCGCATTTTCGAGCCGTTCTTCACCACCAAGCCAGCAGGGGTCGGCACCGGGCTCGGTTTGTCGGTGAGCCACGGCATCGTCGATGCCATGGGCGGCAGGCTGGCGGTGCACAACCGCAACGAAGGCGCCTGCTTCGAAGTGTGGTTGCCGATCTACAAAGCCAACTGAGCGCGGTTGGCACAGGTGAGGTTGGCGCCGACCTCGGCGTTGACCAGGTCGATGCCAAGGGCCTTGAGCAGCACGTTGAGCAAGGGGTCGAGCAACGGGCTGAGCAGGTTCCTGATCAAGGGCTCGACGATACCTTTGACCGTGCCGAGCACGTTGCCAACCAGCACCAGCACATCGCCGAGGCCGCTGTTCACGGTGGGCTTGTAGGCTTCCAGCTGTATGCCCTGCAAGGTCTCGGCCAGGCTGCCGACGACCGTGCTGTTGGCGGTTTGCATGCTCTGGTAGGCAGGGCTGAGGCCGATGTTGGGCGGCACGCTGTCGGGCGCCTGGAACACCAGTGGACGCTCAACGGCCCCGCTACCCAAAACCTTGCTGTTGACGCGCACGCCCAGCCCGCCAGCGGCGAAAGGAACTCGCGCCTGGCAAGTGCCAATGCCCAGCAACTGGGTACACCGCTTGGTGCCGATGTCCACCAACGGCAATGCTTTGACCACCGTGGTGCCGCTCATGAAGAACGCATTGCTGGACTCGAAACGCCCCACCGCAACCTTGGCCGCCGAGCTTTGCGCCTGCGTGACAAGGCGCTTGGGTGAACAACTGAAGGTGCCTGGGGCCTGCGGGTCGAGGCGCGTGGTCGCTTCCGCCACCTCAAGGCCGATATCCAGCGATAGCTTGTCCGGGACCAGGATGATATCGGTGACAGTGCACGGCACGCCGACCAGGCACAGTACCGATTGCAAGGTACTGGCGAGGTTCAGGCTCAGCAGGTTGTTGAGCACATTGGTGATCGGCCCGACCAGGTCGAGTACCCCATTGAGCAAGCCGAACACCGAGTCGAGCAGCGGCAGGTCGAGCGAAATCATCGCCCGCACCTGCGCGGTATGTACCCGCAATTCATCGGTGCGCGGGTCACCCACCGCAGAAATCTGCTGCGGCTCGATCACTTTCAGGCGGACCCGGCCATTGACCAGCCCCAGCACGCTGACCGGCAAGTCCACCGTTGCCGCACTTTCACTGACCGCCAGCTGGATAACGCCCTGCACCAGTTGCAGCAACTGGATGCTGGCATCCAGCCCGGCCTGCGTGGTGCCGTTCTGGATGTCGAGCAAATCGCCCAGCTGCAGCAAGGTGCTGTTGCTGGCACCCAGTGCCAGCTTGCCCAGGTTGGTCACCACGTTGGCGGCCGCGCCGCTCTGCTGCAGTACTTTCACCGCCGCCTGCAGCAGTTGAGTAGCGGTAGCATCGGCGCTGAGCAGTTGCCGATAGTCACCGGCCTTGAGGTTGAGGTCGATGGCCAGTTGGTCCAGGTAGCGCAGCACGTTGAGCTGGGTGCTGGCAATGCCTTGCCAACCGGCCACATCAAGCTGCACGTTACCGCCCAAGGCACCAAGCAGGGCATTGAGCAACGCCGACTGTCGCGAATCGACGGTGGCCAGGGTGGTTCGGATACTCAGCATGGCCTGCGGTGGAACAGGCGACGATGCCACCGCATGGGCGTGCAAGCTGGTGGTCAGCGGCACCCCTGTGCCCTGTGCCAGGCTATACACCCCCGCCGCGACGCTGGTGGGGACCGTGTTGCTCACATCCACCCGGATCGCCTCGGTGCGGTTGTTGTCCGTGGTGAAGGTGCGCAGGCTGTTGGCGCCGGTCTGCAAGTAGCCGCAGCTGGCCGCCAGCGGGTTGCCGGGCGCATGGCCGTTGCGGGTGGCCGCCGCCCGGGCAACCACCGTGGCCTGCGGCCCGCTGCCGGTGCAAACGGCATACTGGCCGGCCGCCTCCAGCGCGGCCATGTCGGCAATGCGTTGCAGCTTGCGCTGCTCCAGGTACAACCGGCCGCTGTCGATCACCAGCAGCATGAACAACAGCGCCAGGCCCATCGTAAACACGGCCATGAGGCCGATTGCGCCACGCTGGCGGGCAGCGGATGAGGGAAGCACGGGCACTCCTTTGCCGGCCATTGGCCATGCGTCGCGGCTGCGATGCAAGGAGTGTAGTTGCGCTAATGGCCAATTGCCCTACTTGAACGAACCGGGTGCGGGCCGGTCAATTTCTGCAGTCCATCTTTGCAGGCTTCAGGCATGAACAATCCATTCGAGCAGATCAGCGCCGCCTTCGCCCCCGAATACCGGGTAAACCTGAGCATTGCCAACCTTGACGGCAGCATCATGCTGACCCTTTCCGATGACGCTGGCGTGGTTGCCAAGCGCCTGATCACCCGAGCCCAGCGCAACGACCCAGTGCGCCTGCAGCGGGTGATCGACAGCATACGCCTGGGCCTGGCCATCGAGCTGGGCCAGAACCCCTTGCAGGTGCTGGCTGCGCTGACCCGCGACGCCCGTCACGAGCCCCGTGCGTTCTTGGCCAATTGAGGGTTAGTTGCGCTGCTACCGGTGCTAGGCACTTGCGATAGCTTGTCTGCTGGCAAGGTCTCGGCAAGCTGGCAGGCCTTGCGACTCATGGCGTCATACCGAAGCAGCTGGTGAGCTTGCTCAGGGGGCGGTAGACCTCGCGGTGCAGGTCATGGCGCTCCATGTCGCTGATGACCTGGCCGTCCAGGTTGAACTGGTGCAGGTGGTTGACCTTGCGGCCATCCGGCAACGTCAGGGTCGTCAGGTTGCTGAGCGGGTCGTACTCATAGCCCAGCGTCCCGTCGGGCGTGATTTCCTGCGTCAGCCGGCCCAGCCGGTCATAGGCGTACTCGAGCTTTTCTTCCGTGATCCCAAACTTCTTGCTTGTCCCAGTTGGTTGCCGCTCGATGCTCAGCAACCGGTCGCCATCGTCATAAGCGAATGTCTGCGTTGCATCGCTGTTGATCTTGGCGATCAAGCGGCCAATGGCATCACGCTCGAACAGCGTATGGCGCTCTGGCCGTTCGGCATTCTCGCCATAGCCAATCTCATCCAGTCGTATGAGATGGCCACCGACGTTGTAGCTGAAACGTCGGGTCAGGTTATCTACCCGCACTTCTTCGCTCAGCCGGTCCGAAACGTCGTAGGCAAAGCTGTACGTGGCATTGTTTTCGTTGACCAGCGCGGTCAGGCGAATGGCCTTGTCGTACTCGTAGCGAACCCGCTGGCCCTTGGCATCCTGGCGGCTGCTCGGCAGGCCGCGGGCCGTGCGTATCAGGCGGGTGGTCTGGCCCTTGCCGTCGGTGTGGCTGAGTACCTGACCGTAGACGTTGTAGGTGAAGATTTCCGTGGTGCCGTCCGGGTGGCTGATGCGCTGCACTTCGCCATCGGGCTTGCGTTCCAGCGTGGTGGTCTGGTTGAGCGCGTCCGTTACCGCGACCAGGTGCTGGCGCTCGTCATAGCGGTAGTACGTGCTCTTGCCTGAGCAATCCTGGTAACGCTCGACCTGGGCCTAGGGTTAGCATACTGAAATGACTGAGACAATATTGGCAGTCGCCTTAGGAATCAAATACTAAAGAACAACCCTACAAATACCACCACTTTGACCAAGCCAGATATTGCTGTAGCTTCTTGACGAAACTTTGAAATGCAAAACCTATCCAATCAAATTGAGATCCAGCTAAACCTATAGAGCCATAATTCTTGACCCCACTAAAACACATCAAACTTAATTATTCCAGATGGAAATGAATCAGGGAAAGAACTTGGTTTTACACCTCCAGAAAGAATGCCCGCCAAAGTTGTAGTCAAGTCTGACTGAAAACACTCAACATCAGGAGACCGAGACGCAACGATGGCAGTTCCCCAAGAGCCACTATCCTCTATTGAATCAACCGTCCAAAATATGTAGTCACCGTTATCAGTCACGCCCACAGGAATCAACCCACCCGAAGCCGGATAAATTAAATATTTATAATAATCGGGATCGGACTCCATTAGCTCCTTCAAATCACCCAGCACAAACTTAAACTGATCGAAAAAATTTATATGTCCGTTATTGCTGAACGGATTGAAAATAAGTATAAAATCCGCTATCCGTCCTGACCCATAAAAATTTATAAAATCAATATAGTCTGATGGAAATGGTAGACCCTGCTCTATTTCAGGCCATTTTCTTCCCATTCCCGAATCTACAGGGCTTTGTGGAGAAGGCATTAGTGCAGTCAATTTATTAATAGCCATATCTACATTCCTGGGGGGTTTAGTACAGTGAGGTTTTCAAATAATCCGCCCGAGCCTTCCGCCTTAATTGTGATGCCAGCTGGAATCCTGGATGGCCCATGGTAAATTGGCACAATATTTACGTCAACGACTTGACCTTGCTCTAGAGCTTTTCTTATCCGTCCCTCCAAAGCACTCATCACTGGCGTATTAGCCGGGCGCTGTTGAATTGTGATGAGGTTTCGCGCGTCATCACCGGACCCACCCAATTGCCGTCCTAGCAAGTGACCTCTTGCCCTATTAGAGCCCGCCCCGGTAATGAACCCTGGGGGTTGAATGTTAGGATTAGCATGGGTACCACTATTAATATGGCTAGAATTTAATCGTGCCTGAACCCCTGTTGGGCGACCCAAGCTATCCAGCTCACCATACTTAATACCACAAGGGCTCAATCCGAGGGGATCAATCCAGCCAAGTGAATTTGAAGCATACCTGTAAAGATTTTGCCCCCCTAGCAAACCAATTGGATCTTGCGTAACAAATCGGGCAGCACCAGAGTCATAATATCGGAAAGTGTTATAGTGTAGGCCTGTTTCGCCATCAAAATACTGACCTTGGAATCGGAGACTCTGCTCAACCTGCTTGACGGCCAGGCTCTCAATCGCACCCCAAGAACGATACGTCGCCTGCCAAACAATCTTGCCCTCGTTGTCCGTCAGCTCCAACGGCGTCCCAATCTGGTCAGTATGGAAGTAATAGACCTTCTGCCCTTCCCCTTCAACCTGATCAACCCGCGCCAACGGCGCATAGCTACCCGGCTCGTAAAGGTACAGGATGTTCTGCCCAGGCGTTTCCTCCTGCAGCATCCGTAAGCCTTGCCACAGAAAGTGCTTCAGTTCGACTTCATCATTGATCTCAGCCCGCTTGGCCACCCGCCGCCCAAGGCTGTCGTAACGGTACTCGCCTAGGCTTGTCAGCTTGCCATTGACCAGCGTCTCCGCTCGCACCAGCCGGTTCTCGCAGTCGTAGCTGAAGCTCTGCAGCTTGCTGTGCCCCGAGCGCTTCTCGATCAGGTTGCCCCATGGGTCGTAGCGGTACTCCTGATCCCGCCACTGTTTGATGCGGTTGTCCTTGACCTTGTCGAATTGCCGCGCATTGAAGTCCAGGCGGTTGGCTGCCGGGTCGTAGCGGAACTCCTCACTGCCGATCAGCGAGCCGGTATCGCGACTGCGCAACTGGCCGTTGGCTTCATATTCGTACTTGATCTCGCCACGCAGCTTGTCCAGCGTACGTACCAGTTCACCGGCCGGGTCGTACTGGTAACGGCGGTGGATCGGGTTGTAGGCGTGCTCGACCAGCAAAGAGGTATTGATGCCGGTGTTGTGCACCTGCGAGAGCTTGTCGGCCGGCAAGGTCGAGGCAAACTGCCAGGCCTTGCGCCCCATGGCGTCATAACCGAAGCAACTGGTGAGCTTGCCCTGGGTGCGGTACACCTCGCGGTGCAGGTCATCGCGCTCCATGTCGCTGATGACCTGGCCGTCCACGTTCAACTGGTGCAGGTGACCGCTGCCGTAGTACACGTGGTTGACCTTGCGGCCATCTGGCAGAGTCAGCGTGGTCAGGTTACTGAGCGGGTCGTACTCGTAGGCTAGCGTCCCATCGGGGGTGATTTCTTTCGTTAGCCGGCCTAGCAGATCGTAGGCGTACTCAAGCTTTTCTTCTGTGATCCCAAGCTGCTTGCCGATCCCGGTCGGTTGCCGCTCGATGCTCAGCAACCGGTCACCGTCGTCGTATACGAATGTCTGGCTCGCATCACGGTTGATCTTGGCAACCAAACGGCCAATGGCATCACGCTCGAACAGCGTGTGCCGCTCTGGACGCTCGGCATTTTCGCCGTAGCCAATCTCATCCAGTCGCGTCAGGTGCCCACTAACGTTATAGGTGAAGCGCCGGGTCAGGTTATCTACCCGCACCTCTTCGCTCAGCCGGTCCGACACGTCGTAGGCAAAGCTGTACGTGGCGTTGTTCTCGTTGACCAGCGCTGTCAGGCGAATGGCCTTGTCGTACTCGTAGCGAACCCGCTGGCCCTTGGCATCCTGGCGGCTGCTCGGCAGGCCGCGGGCCGTGCGTATCAGGCGGGTGGTCTGGCCCTTGCCGTCGGTGTGGCTGAGTACCTGACCGTACACATTGTAGGTGAAGGTTTCCGTGGTGCCGTCCGGGTGGCTGATGCGCAGCACTTCGCCGTCGGGCTTGCGTTCCAGCGTGGTGGTCTGGTTCAGCGCGTCGGTCACCGCAACGAGGTGCTGGCGCTCGTCGTAGCGATAATACGTGCTCTTGCCTGAGCAATCCTGGTAACGCTCGACCTGGGCCAGCGTGTTCCACCACAGGTACTTGGACTTGTAGGTCGCGTCGATGATGGTGTGCGGCAGGCCGTCATCGCTGTTCAGGTACTCGGTCATCTGGCCGAGGGCATCGAATTCGGCGAGCAGGTTGCCCTTGTCGTCGTAGCGCGCTCGCCAGGTGCTGCCGTCCGGGTAGCTGACTTTGGTCACCAGCGTGGTCAGGTGGTGGTACTCGTACTGGATCTTGCGCCCCAGTGGATCGGTTTCTTCCACCAGGCGGGCGTATTCATCGTACTTGAAGGCGAGCCGGTTGCCGTCTGGCAGGCCCAGGCCGACCATGTTGCCGTGCTCGTCCAGCTCGATGGCGTAACGTTCGCCACCGTAGTCGCGGCTGGCGACCACGCGGTGGTCGGCGTTGTACTGCACTTGCAGCTCA
>NZ_BCBD01000184.1:0-10796 GCF_001320345.1 Pseudomonas sp. NBRC 111127
GGTGCTGATCGTGCAACTGCTGATATTGCTCGGCGGTGACGGTGGCGTCCTGGTGCCAGCGGAAGGTGTGCAGGGCCTCCTGCACGAATGCGGCGGCATCGGTGGCATTCAAGCCGCCGTCGCGCTCGCACTGGGCGATCAGTTCGAGGGCGCGCGGGGTGAAGATCTGGCGCTTGGCCAGGATGCTCTGGGCCAGTTCGCGCAGTTGCGGGTTGTCGATCAGTTCCAGGCGCAGCAGCGAGGTGAACACCCGGAACGGGCTGATGTGCAGGGACTGCTCGTGTACCGCGCGGAAGGCGGTGGAGTGCACCGGCACACCGGCAGAGCTAAGGTCGTAGTACCCAACCGGCTGCATGCCCATCACCG
Organism: Pseudomonas sp. NBRC 111127; assembly: GCF_001320345.1. Lineage (NCBI taxonomy): Bacteria > Pseudomonadati > Pseudomonadota > Gammaproteobacteria > Pseudomonadales > Pseudomonadaceae > Pseudomonas > Pseudomonas sp. NBRC 111127. The sequence goes on from NZ_BCBD01000184.1 coordinate 367, forward strand.
CGAACAGGCGGGCGATGGTAGCCAGTTCTGCGGCGGTGCCAACCCGGATGGCGCCATGCCGCTCGTGGTCCAGGCGCTCGATTTCGCCGGTCCAGCGCAGGGCCTCGGCAACGTCGGGCTGCTGGGCCATGACCTGCTGGTTGATTTCGCTCACCAGCTCCAGCAGCGTGCCGTACAGCGGCACTTCCTGTTTGTACATGAGCGACATGGCGGCAGAAAACTGCGCGCGAATGCTGTCGGGGCTGACGAAATCGTGGGCGGGCATCGCTAGCTTCCTGGTTAGGTTCGGACGCTTACATGAAAGCTGGGAATGCACCTTGCTCACAAGCGAAAAAAAGTGAGTGTGTCATTCCTTTTTTGATCGACCTCAAGGGCCATTGGGGCTGCTTTGCAGCCCATCGCGACACAAGGCCGCTCCTACAGGTCGAGGTGCGGCCCGGCAACCTCAAACCTGCAACTGCTCGCCGATCCACTCCACCAACGCCCGTACCTTGGGCACCTCCGCCGCATGCTCGGCATACGCCAGGTAATGCGCCCCGGCACTGCGCATGGCGTGATCCCATGGCACCACCAGGCTGCCGTCGGCCAGCTCCTTGGCTGCCAGGTAGCGCGGCACCAGTGCTACCCCGCAGCCTGTCTGCGCGGCGCTCAATGCCATATAGAAGGTATCGAAGCGCGGCCCGTGGTAGGCGTTGACGCTTTGCAGGTCCTGCTCCAGGAACCACTCGTGCCAGGCCTCGGGGCGCGAGGTACTCTGCAACAGTACCAACTCGGCCAGCTGTTCGGCGCCCGCCAACTCACGCCCGGCCAGCAGCTCCGGCGCACACACCGGCACCACTTCTTCGCCGAACAGCGCCACGCAGGTGGCACCCGGCCAGGTGCCCTGACCATAGAAGAACACCACATCCGCCGAACCTTGCAGCAGGGCGAACGGCTCCATCTCGTTGCGGATATCCAGGTGGATATTGCTGTGCCGTTTGCCAAAGCCCTTGAGGTGCGGGATCAGCCAGCGCACGCCAAAACTCGGTTGAGTGGCGACCTTCAGTATCTCGGTCTGCTCGCCATACGTGAGCACGTAGCGGCTGGACATATCCACCTGGGTAAGGATCTTGTTGACCTCGGCCAGGTACAGGCTGCCGGCCGGGGTCAGTTGCAGGCGCCGGCGAATGCGCAGGAACAGGTGATGGCGCAGCATGTCCTCCAGCTGCGCCACCTGCTTGCTGACCGCGCTCTGGGTCAGGTGCAGCTCTTCAGCGGCACGGGTAAAACTCAAATGGCGGGCTGCAGCTTCAAAGCACTGCAGGGCGGTCATGGAGGGCACCAGGCGTTTGGACATAGCGGTCTCTGCGATACGGATCATTACCTGGTGGAATGATATGCGGAATAAAGGTCGTTTGTTGTACCTATGTGATCGGATTAATACTGATCCACATCATTTTTCCACCCCATCACCCGATGTAGGAGAAGCACAAATGGTTGCTGGATTGCTCGAGCGCCTTGGCGTTGCCGCCGAGGCTTACACCCAGGGCGATTACCCTGTTCACACGCCGATCGACGGCAGCCAGATCGCCTCGGTGAAACTGCTCGGCAAGGCCGAGACCACCGCCTGCATCGACCAGGCCCAGAGCGCTTTCGAAGCCTGGCGCAGCGTACCGGCACCACGCCGCGGCGAGCTGGTGCGTCTGTTTGGCGAAGTGCTGCGTGCGCACAAGGCCGACCTCGGCGAGCTGGTCTCGATCGAAGCCGGCAAGATCACCCAGGAAGGCCTGGGTGAAGTTCAGGAAATGATCGACATCTGCGACTTCGCCGTGGGACTGTCGCGCCAGCTGTACGGCCTGACCATCGCTTCCGAGCGCCCAGGGCACCACATGCGTGAAACCTGGCACCCGCTGGGGGTGGTCGGCGTGATCAGCGCCTTCAACTTCCCGGTGGCGGTGTGGGCCTGGAACACCGCACTGGCCCTGGTGGCCGGCAACTCCGTGGTATGGAAGCCGTCCGAGAAAACCCCGCTGACCGCCCTGGCGTGCCAGGCACTGTTCGAAAAAGCCCTGAAAGCCTTTGGTGACGCCCCGGCGGGCCTGGCGCAGCTGGTCATCGGTGGCCGTGAAGCCGGTGAAGCCTTGGTCGACGACCCGCGTGTGCCGCTGGTCAGCGCCACCGGCAGCACCCGCATGGGGCGCGAAGTCGGCCCACGTGTGGCTGCACGCTTCGGCCGCAGCATCCTTGAGCTGGGCGGCAACAACGCCATGATCCTGGCCCCTAGCGCCGACCTCGACCTGGCCGTGCGCGGCATCCTGTTCTCGGCGGTCGGTACCGCCGGCCAGCGCTGCACCACCCTGCGCCGCCTGATCGTGCACCGCTCGATCAAGGACGAAGTGGTTGCCCGGGTCAAAGCTGCCTACGGCAAAGTCCGCATTGGCGACCCGCGCAAGGACAACCTGGTTGGCCCGTTGATCGACAAGCTGTCGTTCGACGCCATGCAGGGCGCCCTGGCCAAGGCCCGCGACGAAGGCGGCCAGGTATTCGGTGGTGAGCGTCAGCTGGCCGAGCAGTACCCGAATGCCTACTACGTGTCGCCAGCCATCGCTGAAATGCCGGCGCAAAGCGACGTGGTCCGCCACGAAACCTTCGCCCCGATCCTCTACGTACTGGCCTACGACGACTTCGAAGAGGCCCTGCGCCTGAACAACGAAGTGCCACAAGGCCTGTCGTCGTGCATCTTCACCACCGACCTGCGTGAGGCCGAACGTTTCCAGAGCGCTGCGGGTAGTGATTGCGGCATTGCCAACGTCAACATCGGCACCAGCGGTGCCGAGATCGGCGGTGCATTCGGTGGCGAGAAAGAGACCGGTGGTGGCCGGGAATCCGGTTCGGATGCCTGGAAGGGCTACATGCGCCGCCAGACCAACACTGTGAACTACTCGCGCGAGCTGCCGCTGGCACAGGGTATCGTGTTCGACTGATCGGTTGATGCTGCATGGCCGGGGGCTTTGCCCCCGGTTCGCGGGTGAACCCGCTCCTACGGGCACTGCACAGCTTTTCGAACCTGTGCAGCCCCTGTAGGAGCGGGTTTACCCGCGAATGGGCTGCAAGGCAGCCCCAACAAGAACAAATTGCTGGAGCCGGGCCATGTCCGAACTGCGTCAACAATGCTTGTGGGAATTCGTCAGCACACCGAGCGTGGCCGCCCAGGCCCTGGCCGGTGAGCACAAGGCCGATGTGTGCGTGATCGGTGGCGGCATTACCGGCCTGTCGGCGGCCATTCACCTGCTCGAGCAGGGCAAGTCGGTGACCCTGCTGGAGGCCTGGAAGGTCGGCCACGGGGGCTCCGGGCGCAACGTCGGGTTGGTCAATGCCGGTACCTGGATCCGCCCCGACGACGTCGAGGCGACCCTTGGCCAGAAGCAGGGCAGCCGCCTGAACCAGGTGCTGGGTGAAGCCCCGGCTGAAGTGTTCGCAATGATCGAGCGCCTGGGCATCGACTGCCAGGCCCAGCACAAAGGCACGCTGCACATGGCGCACAACGCCACCGGCATTGCCGACCTCGAAGCCCGCCACGGGCAGTGGCGCCGTCGCGGTGCCGACGTGGAGCTGCTGACCGGCGCGCAGTGCCAGGAATACTGTGGCACCGACAAGATTTCCGCCGCGTTGCTCGACCGCCGCGCCGGCACCATCAACCCCATGGGCTACACCCAGGGCCTGGCTGCGGCCGTGGTGCGCCTGGGTGGCCAGCTGTTCCAGCAGTCGGCTGTCGAAGGTCTGGCGCGCGAGGGCGGCGCCTGGCGGGTCAAGACGGCCCGTGGCTCGGTACGGGCCGACAAGGTGGTGATTTCCACCGGCGCCTACACCGAAGGCGACTGGAGCAACCTGCAGAAGCAGTTCTTCCGCGGTTATTACTACCAGGTCGCCTCCAAGCCGCTGCAAGGCGCTGAGGCCGACAAGGTACTGCCGCACGGCCAGGGCTCATGGGACACCCGCACCGTGCTCAGCAGTATCCGCCGTGACGACCAGGGCCGCCTGTTGCTCGGCAGCCTGGGCCGGGTCGACAACAAACCCGCCTGGTTCGTGCGCAGCTGGGCCGACCGCATTCAAAGCCATTACTACCCGGGCCTGGGCAAGGTCGAGTGGGAAATGCACTGGACCGGTTGCATCGACTTCACCCCCGACCACCTGATGCGCCTGTTCGAGCCGGCGCCGGGGCTGGTGGCGGTGACCGGCTATAACGGGCGTGGGAATACCACCGGCACCGTGATTGGCCGGGCGTTTGCCGAGTTCCTGCTCAAGGGTGAGGCCGGCAGCCTGCCGATTCCGTTCTCGCCAATGAGTGGCGTGAGCGCGCCATCGCTGCGCACCGCGTTCTATGAGTCCGGGTTCTCGCTGTACCACGCGGGGCAATGCCTGAGGGTTGTGTTGTAAGCACTGGCCCTATCGCCGGCAAGCCAGCTCCCACAGGGATTGCATCAGGGCTGACAGGTGGTTGCCACAGGCATTGAAGAAACAGCGGCTACCTTTGCCAGAAACCATAGAATCTCCCACAGGTACTGCATAAGCCCTGAGGCCTGTGCGGTCAATGTGGGAGCTGGCTTGCCGGCGATAGGGCCAGTACAGGCTTACTTGTGCAGCCAGCTGAGGAAGCCGCCCTTCTTGATCAGGGCCGGCTTCTGCAGCAACAACGACTCCCGGCTCTGGCGCCGGAACCGCTGCAACTTGCTCAGCGCCGTCTGCACATCGCCACGTTGCGCCAGGCAACTTTTCACCTGCTCTTTGTCGATGCGGTACAGCACGCAGCTGGTCAGTGTACGGAACTCGGCCAGTGACTCCTCTTCGTCGATGATCCCCTCGACCCCCAGCACCTCGCCCGGCCCCATGCGCCCGGCCTCCAGCAGCTTGTCGCCATCGCGCACAGAGGCCGACACCACGCCGCTGCCAATCACCAGCAAATGCTCGGAATGCGCGCCTACCTCCAGGATCACCTGATCCGCCAGGTACTCCACCGCCGTCATGCGCTGGCTCAATGCGTCACGCTCTTCAGCGCTTAGCGAACGGAACACCCGCACCTCGTCCAGCACTTCGCGCTGGCGGCTGCGTGGCGGCATGGCCAGGTCGACGTTCCACATTACCCCGCTCGCCTCCAGGTGGCGGTGCGCCAGGTCGAACAACTGGTTGCGCGCCGCTGTCTTGCCGCCCATGTCGGCAATGAACCCGCTGGCCTCGTACTCCACCGACTCCAGTGTCGAGGCCTTGACCGACACCTTGGGCGCAGGTGAAGCAAGGATCGCGCTGGTACCCTGCAGGGCTTTTTCCAGTGCGTCGAACACCCGCCTGGGCCGCACTTTGGCCGGCACTACCACGTTGATCGACACCCCATGCACATCCGCCGGCCTGCTGTGGTTGAGCAGGCGCGCCTTGGCCGCCACCGAATTGGGGATCACCGCCAGGCTACCTGTGCCCGTGAGCAGGCGCGTGGCCCGCCAGTCGATATCCAGCACCTTGCCTTCGGTGCCGTCGATCGCGATCGAATCGCCAATCTGGTAGGGCCGCGTGGTGTTCAGCACGATGCCGCTGAACACGTCGGCCAGCGTGCTCTGTAACGCCAGGCCTATGACGATGGCCATCACGCCCGAGGTGGCCAGCAGGCCCTTGACTGGCAGCTGCAGCACATAGCCTGCGGCCGCGACTACCGCGGCAAGGAAGATCAGCGCCCCCAGCACGTCCTGCAGCAAGCGCCCGCCGTGGCTACCCCGCGCTACCAGCAACAGGCCGAACACCACGGTGACCGTGCGCGCGCCAAACAGCCACCAGCCGATGGCCAATACCGTGGCCATCAAGTTGCGCGGCACATCGTCGGGCCAGGGCGGTGGCTGCAGCGGGCTCATGCCGGCGGCCACCAGCACCGCGCTGAACAACAGGAAAAGCACCAGCCGCATACCGATGCGCCAGGCCCGGTGCTGGAGGGGGATCAACTGCCAGATTACGAGGTCGAGCAGGATCAGGGCAGTACCGAGCAGCAACGGGGACGACTGGATGAACGCCAGCATGGTGGTCTCGGGAGTGAGGGGAGGGCTGTGGGTAGTAATAGAGCAGGTTGGCCGGGCAGGCAATGGGCGCCTGCGTGCGGGTAAACCCGCCCTGAGCGAGATGCGGTCCCTGTGGGAGCGGGCAAGCCCGCGAAGAGGCCAGCAAATCCAGCGCCAACCTATCGTTCCCAAAATAGAACGCTAAAGCCAAAAACCGCTATCTACCGCTCCAAAGGTGACGGTTTTAATCTTCTCCCATCAACGCGAAACACCCAACTTGCTGAACTTCAAACCCTATGGAGCCACGACCATGACCAACTTCAAATACAACCGCCTGAACAAAGACGATGCCGCCGTACTGCTGGTCGACCACCAGGCTGGCCTACTGTCGCTGGTGCGCGACATCGAGCCGGATGCCTTCAAGAACAACGTACTGGCCCTGGCTGACCTGGCCAAGTTCTTCAACCTGCCGACCATCCTCACCACCAGCTTCGAACAAGGCCCCAACGGCCCGCTGGTCCCGGAACTGAAAGCCCTGTTCCCGGACGCGCCGTACATCGCCCGCCCAGGCCAGATCAACGCCTGGGATAACGAAGACTTCGTGAAGGCGGTGAAGGCCACCGGCAAGAAGCAGCTGATCATCGCCGGCGTGGTCACCGAAGTGTGCGTAGCCTTCCCGGCGCTGGCCGCCCTGGAAGAAGAGTTCGACGTGTTCGTGGTTACCGATGCCTCCGGCACCTTCAACGCCATGACCCGCGACGCCGCCCATGACCGCATGAGCCGCGCTGGCGCCCAGTTGATGACCTGGTTCGGGGTTGCCTGCGAGCTGCACCGCGACTGGCGCAACGACATTGAAGGCCTGGCCGCGCTGTGCTCCAACCATATCCCGGACTACCGCAACCTCATGACCAGCTACAACGCCTTCAACGCCAACAAGTAAGCCGCAGCCGCGGGCACCCTCAGCCGGTGCCCGCGCAGGGCAGCACACTTATCCAATCCAGCGCCCGTTGGCCGTTGCACAGTGGCTGTGGGCAAGCTCACCCAAGGAACGCCGATGAACACCGCACTCCAAGACAACCGCGAAGTGGTGACCGTATGCCTGCAGCACCAGGTGCTCGATAGCACGCCGGGTACCTCGGCCGCGCAACCGCCGCGCTGGAAGCAGGCGCTGCTAACCTACTTGGTGATCTGCCCGATGACCATGGTCGTGCCGCAACTGCTGGCGCCGCTGTTTGCCCGCTTCCCGCAACTGGGTGGCGCGATCACCGGCAACCTGATCGTCAACCTGTTCGTCATTCTGCCCGTGGTGTTCTACATCATGCCTTGGGTGACCCGTCGCTGCGCCAACTGGCTGCGCGGCTGAGCCAGCCCCTGACCTCGATAATCCAGGAGATACCGCTATGAGCACGTTCGTTACCCGCGATGGTACTTCGATCTACTTCAAGGACTGGGGCACCGGCAAGCCCGTGCTGTTCAGCCACGGCTGGCCGCTGAATGCCGACATGTGGGACACGCAGATGGAGTTCCTGGCCAGCCGCGGTTACCGCGCCATTGCCTTCGACCGCCGCGGTTTCGGGCGCTCGAGCCAGCCATGGAACGGCTACGACTACGACACCTTCGCTGATGACATCGCCCAGCTGATCGAACACCTCGACCTGCGTGAGGTGACCCTGGTGGGCTTCTCCATGGGCGGCGGTGACGTAAGCCGCTACATCGGTCGCTACGGCACCGAGCGGGTCGCCGGGCTGGTGCTGCTGGGCGCCGTTACGCCGGTGTTCGGCAAGCGTGACGACAACCCCGAGGGTGTCGACCTGTCGGTGTTCGAAGGTATCGTGGCTGGCCTGCGTGCCGACCGGGCGCAGTTCATCGCTGATTTCGCCGCGCCGTTCTACGGCATCAACCATGGGCAGCAGGTATCCCAGGGCGTGCAGACGCAGACCTTGAACATAGCGCTGATGGCGTCGCTCAAGGCCACCCTGGATTGTGTGACGGCGTTCTCCGAAACCGACTTCCGGTCGGACATGGCCAAGGTCGATGTACCGACGTTGGTGATTCATGGCGATGACGACCAGATCGTGCCGTTCGAGACTACCGGCAAGCAGGCGGCGGCGCAGATTCGTGGGGCTGAGCTGAAGGTGTACGCCGGCGCGCCGCATGGGTTTGCCGTGACTCATGCGCAGCAGCTGAATGAGGACCTGCTGGCGTTCTTGAGTCGCTGAACAAGCCGGGGCCGCTTTGCGGCCCCAACCGCCGGCAAGCCCACAGGGGCTGTTCAGGGCTCAGAAGCTGTGAAGCCCTTGTGGGCGCTGGCTTGCCGGCGATGGGGCCAGCCCTGGCAACACAAAACTTGATCAGGGTTAACCTTCAACAGCCCCACCGCACATCCATCCAAGCCTTGCCCCTGTATCGGGCGGCATGCTCTGCAGTCGCGCCTGCCGCCGCCGCGCCCAGAGACGGAGAACACCATGCCCCAGGACCGCCACGACAAGACTCGTCGCCAGTTCCTCGCCAGCAGCACCGTACTGGGTGCTGCCGGCGCACTCTGGTCTGCATTGCCCTTCACCGGCGCCGCCGGTTCCGCTCACGCATCCACCCAAGGAGGTTCCATGACCGCCGACCTGATTCTGTTCAACGGCAAGCTGCACACCGTTGACCGCGAAAAGCCCACTGCCACCGCCGTCGCCATCAAGGACGGCCGTTTCATCGCCGTGGGCAACGACGCCGAGGCCATGGCCCACAAGGGCGCCAGCACGCAAATCGTCGACCTCAAGCAGCGTACGGTCATCCCCGGCCTGAACGACTCGCACCTGCACCTGATCCGCGGCGGCCTGAACTACAACCTGGAGCTGCGCTGGGAAGGCGTGCCGTCGGTGGCCGATGCCCTGCGCATGCTCAAGGACCAGGCTGCGCGCACGCCTACCCCGCAGTGGGTGCGTGTGGTGGGTGGCTGGAACGAGTTCCAGTTCGCTGAAAAACGCATGCCGACCCTGGAAGAAATCAACCAGGCTGCACCCGATACGCCGGTGTTCCTGTTGCACCTCTACGACCGCGCCTTGCTCAACCGTGCCGCACTCAAGGCTGTCGGCTACGACAAGAGCACCCCGAACCCGCCGGGTGGCGAAATCCAGCGTGACAAGTTCGGCAACCCGACGGGCATGCTGATTGCCCGCCCGAACGCGATGATCCTCTACGCCACCCTGGCCAAAGGGCCGAAGCTGCCGCTGGAGTATCAGGTCAACTCGACCCGCCAGTTCATGCGTGAGCTGAACCGCCTGGGCCTGACCAGTGCCATCGACGCTGGCGGCGGCTACCAGAACTTCCCCGACGACTACTCGGTGATCCAGGAGCTGGCCGACAACAACCAGCTGACAGTGCGCATTGCCTACAACCTGTTCACCCAGAAGCCGAAGGAAGAACTGGACGACTTCAGGAAGTGGACATCCAGCGTCAAGCTGCACAGCGGTACCGACTTCCTGCGCCACAACGGCGCTGGTGAAATGCTGGTGTTCTCCGCCGCCGACTTCGAGGACTTCCTCGAGCCGCGCCCGGACCTGCCGCAGACCATGGAAGAAGAGCTGGAGCCGGTGGTGCGCCACCTGGTCGAGCAGCGCTGGCCGTTCCGCCTGCATGCCACCTACAACGAATCGATCACGCGCATGCTCGACGTGTTCGAGAAGGTCAACCGCGATATCCCGTTCAATGGCCTGCCGTGGTTCTTCGACCACGCCGAAACCATCACCCCGCAGAACATCGAGCGCGTGCGTGCGCTGGGCGGCGGCATCGCCATCCAGGACCGCATGGCCTTCCAAGGCGAGTACTTCGTCGACCGCTATGGCGCCAAGGCTGCCGAGCAGACCCCGCCGATCAAACGCATGCTCGAGATGGGCGTGCCGGTCGGCGCGGGCACCGACGCTACCCGCGTGTCCAGCTACAACCCCTGGACCTCGCTGTACTGGCTGGTCAGCGGCAAGACCGTTGGCGGCATGGAGCTGTACAAGGAAGGCCTGGACCGCGAGACCGCGCTGCAGCTGTTCACCCAGGGCAGTGCCTGGTTCTCCAGCGAGCAGGGCAAGAAGGGCCAGATCAAGGTAGGCCAGCTGGCCGACCTGGCGGCCTTGTCGCTGGACTTCTTCAGCGTCGAGGAAGAGGCGATCAAGGGCATCGAGTCGGTGCTGACCATTGTCGATGGCAAGGTCGTGTACGGTGCCGGCGAATTCGACCGCCTCGGCCCACCGCAGGTGCCGGTGCTGCCGGAGTGGTCTCCAGTAGCCAAGGTGCCGGGGCACTGGCGCGTGGGTACGCCGTCGCTGGCGGCAGCCGTGCACCAGTGTTCGGGGCCGTGCGGGGTGCATGCGCACAGCCATGACAAGGCGCGCAAATCGAGTGTGCCGGTCAATGACTTCCAGGGGTTCT
>NZ_BCBD01000185.1:0-10582 GCF_001320345.1 Pseudomonas sp. NBRC 111127
ATCACCGTGGCGGCAGCCTTGGCCGAACAACGCCAGTGGCAACAGCGCCTGCCCGCGGTCGGCAGCCTCAAGGCGCTGCAGGGTGTCGAGCTGAGCCTGGAAGTCGAAGGCATCGTCAAGGCCCTGTATTTCGACTCTGGGCAAACGGTCAAGGCCGGGCAGCTGCTGCTGCGGCTCAACGATGACCAGGAAACCGCATTGCTCGGCACCGCCGTGGCCGACCTGGGCCTGGCCAAGGTCGACTTCGGCCGCGGGCGGCAACTGGTGGGTGACTCGGCGATCTCCCGTGGCGAATACGACCGCCTCAATGCCCAGTACCAGCGCAACCAGGCGGTGGTCGAGCAGCTCAAGGCTTCGAAGAACAAGAAAAGCATCAGCGCGCCCTTCAGTGGCACCCTGGGCATCCGCCAGGTGGATGTAGGCGATTATCTGGCGCCAGGCACCGTCATCGCGACCCTGCAGAACACCTCCGGCCTGTACGTAGACTTCAACGTGCCGGAACAGGCCTTGCCCCGGCTGAGCCTCGGCCAACAGGTGCTGGTGCAAGTGGCTGCCTACCCGGACCAGACCTTCCCCGCCCGCCTCAGCGCCATCAACCCCAAGGTCGATGAAACCACGCGAAACCTGCTGGTGCGCGCGACCCTGGCCAACCCCGACGGCAAATTGCTGCCGGGCATGTTCGCCAGCCTGCAGGTACTGCTGCCCGATCCGCAGTTGCAGGTGGTGGTGCCGGAAAGTGCCATTACCTACACCCTGTACGGCAACTCGGTATATGTCGCCACCGCGAAAAAGGACCAGCACGGCAAGCCGCAGCACGATGAACAGGGCCACCCCCAATGGGTCGCCGAACAACGCACCGTGCAGACCGGCGAGCGCCGTGACGGCGTGGTGGTGGTCAGCAAAGGGTTGCAGGCCGGGGAACAGGTAGTCACTGCCGGGCAGCTGAAGCTGACCCCCGGCGCCGCAATCCGAATCGGCCAGGACCAGGCCGTCAAGCCCGCCCCGGGCGCCGCGACCAAGGACTGACTGGAGGCTGGCATGGCGTTCACCGACCCGTTCATCCGTCGCCCGGTGCTGGCCAGCGTGGTCAGCCTACTGATCCTGTTGCTGGGTATCCAGGCCTGGCACACGTTGCAGATTCGCCAGTACCCACGCATGGAAAACGCCTTGATCACCGTCACCACGGCCTACCCCGGGGCCAACGCCGAAACCATCCAGGGCTACATCACCCAGCCGCTGCAGCAAAGCCTGGCCAGCGCCGAAGGTATCGACTACATGACCTCGGTGAGCCGGCAGAATTTTTCCGTCATATCCATCTACGCGCGCATCGGTGCCGACAGCGACAGGCTGTTCACCGAACTGCTGGCCAAGGCCAACGAAGTGCGCAACAAGCTGCCGCAGAACGCCGAAGACCCGGTACTCAGCAAGGAAGCCGCCGATGCTTCGGCGCTGATGTACATCAGCTTCTACAGCGAACAGATGAGCAACCCGCAAATCACCGACTACCTGTCACGGGTGATCCAGCCCAAGCTGGCCACGCTACCCGGCATGGCCGAGGCAGAAATCCTCGGTAACCAGGTATTTGCCATGCGTCTGTGGCTGGACCCAGTGAAACTGGCCGGTTTCGGCCTGGCGGCCAGCGACGTGACCGACGCCGTGCGACGCTACAACTTCCTGTCCGCTGCCGGCGAAGTCAAAGGCGAATACGTGGTCACCAGCATCAACGCCAGCACCGAGCTGAAGTCAGCCGAGGCGTTCGCCGCCCTGCCGGTCAAGACCAGTGGCGACAGCCGCGTACTGCTGGGTGACGTGGCGCGGGTGGAGATGGGGGCAGAGAACTACGACACCGTCAGCTCATTCGACGGCACGCCCTCGGTGTACATCGGCATCAAGGCCACGCCCGCCGCCAACCCGCTGGAGGTGATCAAGGAAGTACGGCGGGTCATGCCCGACCTGGAAAGCCAGTTGCCCTCGGCGCTGAAGGTGTCGATCGCCTACGACGCCACGCTGTTCATCCAGGCCTCCATCGACGAAGTGCTCAAGACCCTCGGCGAAGCGGTGCTGATCGTCATCCTGGTGGTGTTCCTGTTCCTTGGCGCCCTGCGCTCGGTGCTGATCCCGGTGGTGACCATTCCGCTGTCGATGATTGGCGTGTTGTTCTTCATGCAGATGATGGGCTACTCGCTGAACTTGCTGACCCTGCTGGCCATGGTCCTGGCCATCGGGCTGGTGGTGGACGATGCGATCGTGGTGGTGGAGAACATTCACCGGCATATCGAAGAAGGCCAGTCGCCGTTCGATGCAGCCTTGGAAGGCGCGCGCGAGATCGCCATGCCGGTGGTGTCGATGACCATCACCCTGGCAGCGGTGTATGCGCCCATCGGCTTTCTCAGCGGGCTCACCGGGGCGCTGTTCAAGGAGTTCGCCCTTACCCTGGCCGGCGCAGTCGTCATTTCCGGTATCGTCGCCCTGACCCTGTCACCGATGATGTGCGCCCTGCTGCTGCGCCGCGAGCAGAATTCCAGCGGCCTGGCCCACTGGCTCGATCGGCAGTTCGCGCGCCTGAAGGTACGCTACCAGCGCCTGCTGCACGGCACGCTCGACAGCCGGCCGGTGGTGCTGGTGTTTGCCGTGATCATCCTGTGCCTGATTCCGCTACTGCTGAAGTTCACTCAGAACGAACTGGCCCCCAACGAGGACCAGGGGGTGATCTTCATGATCAGCAGCTCCCCACAGCCAGCCAACCTTGACTACCTCAACGCCTACACCAACCAGTTCACCCCACTGTTCAAGACCTTCCCCGAATACTATTCGTCGTTCCAGATCAACGGTTTCAATGGCGTGCAAAGCGGCATCGGTGGCTTCCTGCTAAAGCCCTGGAACGAGCGCGAGCGTACGCAAATGGAGCTGCTGCCACTGGTACAGGCCAAGCTGGAAGAGGTCGCCGGCCTGCAGATCTTCGGCTTCAACCTGCCATCGCTGCCCGGCACCGGCGAAGGCCTGCCGTTCCAGTTCGTGATCAACACCGCAGGCGACTACCCGGCACTGCTGGAGGTGGCCCAACGCATCAAGGCTCGGGCCCAGGCATCGGGCAAGTTCGCCTTCCTCGACATCGACCTGGCCTTTGACAAACCCGAGGTGGTGGTCGATATAGACCGGGCCAAGGCGGCGCAAATGGGGGTATCGATGGACGTTCTCGGCAGTACCCTGGCCACCTTGCTGGGTGAAGCCGAAATCAACCGTTTCACCCTCGAGGGGCGCAGCTACAAGGTCATTGCTCAAGCCGAGCGCGCATACCGCGACAACCCCGGTTGGCTGAACAACTACTACGTGAAGAACGACCAGGGCAAGCTGCTGCCGCTGGCGACCCTGGTCACCCTCACCGACCGCGCTCGCCCGCGGCAGCTCAACCAGTTCCAGCAGTTGAACTCGGCGATCATTCAAGGCGTACCGATGGTCAGCCTGGGCGAAGCGCTGAAGACCGTGCAGGACATCGCCCGCGAAGAGGCACCGGAAGGTTACGCCTTCGACTATGCCGGCGTGGCCCGCCAGTACGTGCAGGAAGGCAGCGCACTGTGGGTGACCTTTGGCCTGGCGCTGGCGATCATCTTCCTGGTCTTGGCGGCCCAGTTCGAAAGTTTCCGGGATCCGCTGGTAATCCTGGTTACGGTACCGTTGTCGATCTGCGGGGCGCTGTTGCCACTGTTCCTGGGCCTGTCGAGCATGAACATCTACACCCAGGTCGGGCTGGTGACATTGATCGGGCTGATCAGCAAACACGGCATCCTGATCGTCGAGTTCGCCAACCAGTTACGTGATGAGCTTGGCCTGGGCGCGCGCGAGGCAATCGAAGAAGCAGCGGCGATTCGCCTGCGGCCGGTGCTGATGACCACGGCGGCAATGGTGTTCGGCATGGTGCCGCTGATCCTCGCGACCGGGGCCGGGGCGGTAAGCCGCTTCGACATCGGTGCCGTGATCGCGACCGGCATGTCGATCGGCACGCTGTTCACCCTGTTCGTGCTGCCTTGTATCTACACCCTGCTGGCGCACAAGACGGTGGCCAAGGAACCTGCTGCCGCCTGAAACCCGCCCACCGAGGGCCACCTGCAGAAACGCCAGAGGCCTCGCGCTTGCGAGGCCTCTGGCATGTACAGCTACACCGGTTTCAACCAAATGGCCGCAACCCTTGGCGCAGGCCGAACAGCAACAGCAACAGATCCTGATCCGGCTCTACCCTGGCCTTCTGCTGCGGTTTCACGTCCCGCGGCAGTGCGCACTGGGCGGCCATCTCAGCCTTGCTGAATACCGTCGGCCTCGGCTCTTCCCAGGCAGCCACCGCTACAGTGGTCACCGCCAGGCCCGCTACCAGGAACAAAGCTCGAGCTATTTCTAGTTTCATTACCCTAACCCTTTGACAGCGCTGCCAAACGCCACCTTGTAAAAGTCGAGTAGCGTCTGCCATTCCGCCTCGTTGAGCGACGAATGGCGGCGCAATTGGCGCAGGTCGTTACCCGCCGCGCGCTGGCAACTGAAACGTCGCCGACACTTCTCGAGGTCGAGCAGCGCCACTTCGACACGGGCTTGCTCGCCCTCGCCCAGCACCTTGACGAACACATGCTTGCCGTACAGGCAGCCGTGTTGCCAATGGCCCAGGTGCATGCGCGCCAGGTTGTCGGCCAGGTCCTTGAGCATGCGCTCGTGGACCACCTGTGGGTAACGGTCTCGGGCACCTTGGGCATGCCAGGTGTCCAGCTCCACAAACCCGTCCAGTGCTTCGCTGACCAGCAGCGCCCGCCACTGGTGGTCGGCATCGCGCTTGGCACCACAGAACACCAGGCGCGGCACACGCACCCCCAGTTGCTCGAAGCTGTTCAGCGCATCGAGCTCACGCAGCACAGTTGGCCGGCCGAAAGGGTGCAACAGGCTGCGATAGATATGCCCGACCTGACGCTTTGCATACAGCAGTTTGCCGTTGGCATCGTTGAGCCGTTGCACACCACTTTCGCCACCCCGGCGCTGGTTAGGCTCCTCTACCCACTCGCCTTGCTGGCGCCAGTAAAAATCGAAGCGCGACTCCCCATTCTGGGCTACAGCCATCAAACACTACCCCTTACGCAATACATAAACCCGCCACATGGCATAGAACGGCAGGAAGTCGAGGCGTTCCTGGATCCTGAAACCGGCGGCGCGGAATTCTTCTTCGACCGTGTCGGCCGGTAACACAAACCGGTTCTGGTAATGGTTCTGCTCGGCTTTGGTGCTGCGGCGCTGTTCCAGTTTCCTGCGCCGCCAAGCCTTGAAGTTGCCGTCCACCCACAGTGACAAGATCACACTATCACGGCTAACTCGTTGAAATTCAGAAAGAATTTTCTTTCTGTGGGCTGCCTCGCCGATATGGTGAAACAGCCGCATGCAAAAAATGCTGTCGACGGAGTTGTCTGGCAAGTCGATGTCGAATGCCGATGTCTGCAAAGGCCGTACCCGCGCGACCACTTCTGGCGGTTGCGCAGCACAGGCGGTCTCGATCATCGCCTCGGAATTATCGGCACCGATGATGACGCGGTTGTTCTTTTCTGCCAGCAGCGGCCAGAAACGACCAGCGCCGCAGGGCAAGTCCAGGACCAGGCCAGGCTCACCCGCCAGCGCCAGTGCGCGGCGGGCCAGCTGCTCATCTCGCTTGTGAGACAGCCGGCGGGCCAAGCCATCCTGGTGCTTGAGAAAGTACTCTCGGGCATGGTCTTTGTCGTACTTCTCGGAAAATTCAAGCTTGATAGGGCTACGCATTGAGCATCTCCTGATTCCATTGCGCTCACATTAGGTAAATGCGCGTAGGAATCAGGTCATGCTGATGTGAAAAAAGTGTTAGCCCCGGTTTCACGTGTAACAACACATTACCCAGCCACGACGTCCGGCTCTTCTTTCACCCGCGTATTGCTCAAGTCGACATGGAAACGGCAGCCATGGGGTACAGAAGAGGTCAAGGTCACCCGCCAGCCCTGGTCGTCGCAGATGCGCTGCACCAGCGACAAGCCCAGCCCAAGACCCTCGCCGCGCCGCTCATCACCGCGCACGAACGGCTTGAACATGGCTTCGCGCTGTTCTTCCGGTATGCCCACGCCACTGTCTTCCACGCTGAAGCCATTGCTTTCCAGGCTCAGGCGGATGTAGCCGGCATCGGTGTAGTGCGCCGCATTGCGCAGCAGGTTGCCCATCACCGACTGCAGGAAGGTCGCGTTGTACAGCACTGCGCTGGCACTGGCCTGGCCATCGAAATACAAGGTCAGGCCCTTCTGTTCGATGGTGTCGCGCCACACCCCGATCAGCTCGTTGGCCACTTCGCGCAGGGTCGCCCGGGAGGCTACTGCGCCTTCATCACGTTGCGCCCTGGCCAGCATCAGGAAGGTCTTGACCAGCTCGCGCATCTCTTCGGTTGCCCGCGCCACGCGCTCCACCTGGCTGCGCGCGCGGGTGTCGAGGTTGGGGTTTTCCTGCAGCAGCTCGCAGGACGTGGCCAGCACCATCAATGGGGTGCGCAACTCATGGCTGACGTCACTGGTGAACAGCCGTTCACGGGTCAGCGCATCGCGCAGGCGGCCCAGCGTGTCATCGAACGCCACCGCCAGCTGGCCGACTTCGTCCGCCGCGTAGTCCGGCGCCAACGGCGGCGCCAGGCCCAGCAGCTGGTCACGGTGGCGAACTTGCCGCGCCAGGCGGATCACCGGCGCCATCACCCGCCGCGCCACCAGCCAGCCCAGGATCACCGCCAGCACCAGGCTGAGCACGAAGCCCACCAGCACCACCGCGAACAGCACACGCTCGCGCTCCTCGAAGTCGCTTTGGTCCTGCAGCAAGACATAGCGGCGGCCATCGACGATCTCGACCATCGCGTGGTAGGAAAGCTGGTCGCGGAATACTTCGTGGAAGCCACGGTCCAGGTGGCGCAGGTCTTTGGGCAGCTCGAAGTCGTCCCGCCCACCGCTGAAGTAGAACAACTGGTCGGGGCGCGGGCGGTGGCTCCAGTCGCTGACGCTGTCCATGCGCAGCAGGCGCTGCAAGTCACCGCCCAGTACCGATGAAATCAGCCGCTCTTCGACCAGGTGCACGGTGCCGACGATACCGAAGGCGAAGGCCCCGGCCACCAGCGCGCTCATCAGGGCAAAGGCGATGATGATGCGCTGGGCAAGGCTTTGCTTAAACTCCATCACGACCCTCGGCGAGGCGATAGCCGACGCCATGGACGGTATGCAGCAGCGGTTTTTCGAACGGTTTGTCGATCACTTGGCGCAGTTGGTGCACATGGCTGCGCAGGCTGTCACTGTCGGGGCAGTCGTCCCCCCACAGGGCTTCTTCCAGCACTTCGCGGCGCAATACATGAGGGCTCTTCTGCATCAACACGGCCAACAGCTTGAGGCCGACCGGGTTGAGCTTGAGCATGCGGCCCTGGCGGGTGACCTCCAGGGTGTCGAGGTCATAGCTCAGATCAGCCACCTGCAGGCTGCGCCGCCCGCCGCCCTGGGCCCGGCGCAGCACGGCTTCGATGCGTGCCGCCAGCTCGGACAGGGCGAACGGCTTGAGCAGGTAGTCGTCGGCCCCGGAACGGAAGCCTTGCAGGCGGTCGTCCAACTGGTCGCGAGCGGTAAGCATGATCACCGGCGTGTCGCGGCGGGCGTCTTCGCGCAGGCGCTTGCACAGCGTGTAGCCATCGATACCGGGCAACATGATGTCGAGCACGATCAGGTCATAGTGCTCGGTGGCAGCCAGGTGCAGCCCGGACAGGCCATCCTGGGCGCAGTCGACGGTATAGCCCTTCATGCCCAAGTAGTCGGCCAGGTTGGCCAGGATATCGCGGTTGTCTTCAACCAAAAGAATGCGCATCGGTTTCTCCTGTGCGGCGCTTCTCGCTGTGGTGCGCGGCAGGCGCAGCTTACGGCCTATGCCTGCAGGGTGCCAGCCCCCGGAAAAATTCACCGCACTTGACGGTTTTTTCACTGATCCTTCACGGACACAGAATAGCGGGCCGACGACAATGGCCGATCTTTTTCCCGCCCTGGAGCCGCCATGCAGCAAGCAACCCGCCCTCGCCCGATCAATTACTGGCTGTACCTGGGTATTCCGTTGGCGACCGCGTTGGCCCTGATTCTGCTGGAGCTGACGTCGATCGACATGGACCTCGCCAAGCTGTTCTTCGACCCTGTCGCCGGGCAGTTCATTGGCCGCCACAGTTATTGGCTGGAAAACATCCTGCATGACCGGGTCAAGCAGGGGGTGATCCTGCTGGGGCTGATAGCGCTGCTGACCTTCGCCGCCAGCTTTTTCGTAAAGCGCCTGTTTGGCTGGCGCCGCGAGCTGGGCTGCCTGGTGTTGGCGCTGGGTTTGTCCACCGCGTTTGTCACGCCCCTGAAGAAGGTGACGCAGGTGCAGTGCCCCTGGAGCCTCACCCAGTTTGGCGGTACCGAAACCTACAGCAAGCTGCTGCAACCACGGCCGGCCACCGACAAGCCCGGGCTGTGCTGGCCGGGCGGGCATGCCGCGACCGGGTTCTGCCTGTTCGGCCTGTTCTTCATGTTGCGTGACCGCAAGCCGCGCCTGGCGCGGGCGGCATTCGTGATGGCCTTGCTGGCAGGTTCGCTGCTTGGTGTTGGGCGCATGCTGCAAGGGGCGCACTTCCTGTCGCACAACGTGTGGACGGCGGTGTTCTGCTGGTTGATCGGGTTGGGGTCGTATTATCTGGTGCTGTATCGCCGGGGCATGGTAGAAGTGCCCGCGGTCAAAAACAGCGTTGCCTGAAGCCGGAGCCGCTTAGCGGCCCAATGGCGCCCACAGGAGAATAAAAAAAGCCCCGGTTCTCGCGAACCGGGGCTTTCTCATGGTGCAGGGGGTAAGGCTGGCTTACATCATGCCGCCCATGCCACCCATGCCGCCCATGTCAGGCATGCCAGCAGCTGGCTTGTCTTCTGGCAGGTCGGCAACCATGGCTTCGGTGGTGATCATCAGACCGCCGATCGAAGCAGCAGCTTGCAGCGCCGAACGAGTGACCTTGGCTGGGTCCAGGATACCCATCTCGATCATGTCGCCGTACTCGCCGGAGGCAGCGTTGTAACCGAAGTTACCCGAACCTTGCTTGACCTTGTCAGCGACAACGCTTGGCTCGTCGCCGGCGTTGGCAGTGATCTGGCGCAGCGGCGCTTCGACAGCGCGGCGCAGCAGGGCGATACCGACGTTCTGGTCTTCGTTGTCGCCTTTGAGGTCGATAATGGCTGCCAGGGCGCGAACCAGGGCAACACCACCGCCAGGCACCACGCCTTCTTCAACGGCTGCACGGGTAGCGTGCAGGGCGTCTTCAACGCGGGCTTTCTTCTCTTTCATTTCAACTTCGGTACCTGCACCGACCTTGATCACGGCAACACCGCCGGCCAGCTTGGCCAGACGCTCTTGCAGCTTCTCCCGGTCGTAGTCCGAAGAAGTTTCTTCGATCTGGGCACGGATCTGCTTGACGCGTGCTTCGATCTCGGTGTCAGCGCCAGCACCATCGATGATGGTGGTGTTTTCCTTGGACAGGATCACGCGCTTGGCGTTACCCAGGTGCTCCAGGGTAGCGGTTTCCAGCGACAGGCCGATTTCTTCGGAGATGACCTGGCCACCGGTCAGAACGGCGATGTCCTGCAGCATGGCCTTGCGGCGGTCGCCGAAGCCAGGTGCCTTGACCGCAGCAACCTTGACGATGCCGCGCATGTTGTTGACTACCAGGGTAGCCAGCGCTTCGCCTTCGACGTCTTCGGCAACGATCAGCAGTGGGCGGCCGGCCTTGGCAACGGCTTCCAGCACTGGCAGCAGCTCACGGATGTTGGAGATTTTCTTGTCGACCAGCAGCAGCAGCGGGCTTTCCAGCTCGGCAACCATGGTGTCTGGCTTGTTGACGAAGTAAGGCGACAGGTAGCCGCGGTCGAACTGCATGCCTTCTACGACGGACAGTTCGTTTTCCAGGCCCGAGCCTTCTTCAACGGTGATCACGCCTTCTTTACCGACTTTTTCCATGGCTTCGGCGATGATTTCACCGATGGAGCTGTCGGAGTTGGCGGAGATGGTACCGACCTGAGCGATGGCCTTGGAATCGGCGCATGGCTTGGACAGGTTCTTCAGCTCGGCGACAACGGCAGCAGTGGCCTTGTCGATACCGCGCTTCAGGTCCATCGGGTTCATGCCGGCAGCGACGGCTTTCAGGCCTTCGTTGACGATGGCCTGGGCCAGTACGGTAGCGGTGGTGGTGCCGTCACCGGCGGCGTCGTTGGCCTTGGAAGCGACTTCCTTGACCAGCTGGGCGCCCATGTTCTCGAAGGCGTCTTTCAGCTCGATTTCTTTGGCGACGGAAACGCCGTCCTTGGTGATGGTTGGCGCGCCGAAGCTCTTGGCCAAAACCACGTTACGACCTTTCGGGCCGAGGGTAGCTTTTACCGCGTCAGCCAGAACGTTGACACCAACCAGCATTTTTTTACGAGCGGAGTCGCCGAATTTTACGTCTTTAGCAGCCATGATCGTTTAATCCTTGGAAATTCTTTGGAGTAACGGGAAGTCGGGGAAATCA
>NZ_BCBD01000186.1:0-10487 GCF_001320345.1 Pseudomonas sp. NBRC 111127
AAGCCCAAGTGAACAGCACGGCAGGCCCACCAGCATCGGTCAGACGATCAACAGAGCGGTCGCCCAGGCACTTGCGCAGACCGGACAGCGCCAGGTTGGAAATCACGATGATCGGCATCAGCTGTCGGTACCGGGAGTCGATCACCTCGAACAACACCTGCCGCTCGAAGTCGCTGCCGTGCTGGACGCCAACCTCATCGATCACCAGTAGGTCAGGCGCCAGCAGGCCGGCGTACACGTCGCGCTCTGTCTTCTCAGACTTCTTGTCGAAGGTCATCTTGATGTCGCGGATGATCTCGATTGCCATGGTGTAACGCGCTGACGCACCGTAACTACGGATCACCTGCTGGGCGACAGCGCAGCCCAGGTGCGTCTTCCCGGTACCCACGTCGCCTAGCAGCATCATCGAGCGGCCAAGCTCCCAGTTGCGCTCAAACCCATGTACATAGTCGCGGCACTCAGTCAGCGCCACCGCCTGTCCTTCGGTTTCGGTACGGTAGGTGTCCAGGGTGGCACCACGGAAGCGCAGCGGGGTATCAGAGGCCATCAGGCTCGCGTTCATAGCCCAGTCATGCCGGATGGCCTGGGCCTGCTTGCGAACCGCTTCGTCGGCAGAATGCAGCGCGTCGAACTGGCAGCGCGTGCAGCCCTGCCAGAAGTGGTCACCGGAAAACGACTCGATCAGTTCGTCAGTGAAGTCGCCGTGCACGCGGCACTGGCCAGGTTTGAATTCCAGAGTTTTTGGAGTGGTCATGATCTTGCTACCCGGTAAGTCCCGTTGGGCTGGCGTACAAGCCCTTCGGTGTGGTCAATCTTGTCGAGGTCGGTGTGGTGGGATTGACGGTGACCACCAGCAGCTGGCAGCTCGTCCTCCCAGCGCTTGCCGTTGAGCCAAGTGGCGGCGTGTGGGATGAACTGGCCTCCATCCTTGGTCCAATCGTGGGACTTGCTCCAGGCAGCCAGGGCGGCGCCGATCAGATCGAACAGGTCTTCACCCACTTTCAGCTTGAGCCAGGCCTTCTCGGCTTTGGCTTTGCCCACCTTCCGGGGGTAGAGCTTCCAGAAACGGTCAAAATCGACCAAGGAGGGAGCGTCAGCGACCGTTGGTGTTTTCTCTATTGATTGAGTAATAGAATCCTTTATTAAGTAGCTGTCGGTTTGCCCACAGTTCGGTAAACCCACACTTCGGTTAACCGAATATTCGGAAACCTGTAGGTTCGGTTCGTAGTGCACGATCACACGACGGCCCAGCACCTTGCCGGTACCCTCCTCGCGCACCACTTCGTGGCTGACCAGCCCCAAGCTTTTCAGGCAGGCCATGGCTTTCGAGTAGCGCTCACGACCGATTTCAAACCTGTCTTGGAGGTGCGAGCCAATCACCTTCCAGTCGCTCGAGCGCGTCTGCAGGTATGTCCAGATGGCCAGAGCGTCCGGGTTGGTGATCATGGCCACCACGTCGTTGCTGAGTGAGCTGTATGGGGCCTGTTTGGCGTAGAACGTCGTAGGCGTGGCTTTCTCCACGTTGACTGGTTTACTCACAGATCAAGCTCCTGTGTGACTCGGCGCACAAAGGCGTCGTAGCTCTCGGCCATCTCGAAACCTTTGTCTTCCATCGCCTGGCGCCCGGCCTTGGCCAGTTCGTAGATCGTCCAGCGCTCGCGCTCTGGAAAGCCCTTGAACTGGCTGTAGGTAGGCCAGGGGCCGGTGATGATCGACGCGTCAGCGCGCTGCTGGAGCGCCTGGGGGGGGGTAGACGGCCTGGTCATTGCAGCGTCTCCGATCCGACGCCAGTAGTCCCAAGGATGTGCTGGCCCAGCTCGGCCAGCGATCCCCCAGCGAGACGGCGCACAAGGATGCCAAGGGCCGTGGTGGCGTTAATTGCCTCCACGGCCATGGTCGCTTTGATTTGAGCGTTACCAGCTGACAGGGTCGCGATGGTCCCCAGCCGAACCTTGTCGCCGGCGTTGTAGGCCGCACAGGCCAGCTCTAAATCGCTCAGGTGGCTGTACCCTTCGGGCGGGGTTGGTTCGATGAAGGCATTTGCGACCGGTATCAACTGATCCGGGTACGGCGCGCCTTCCAGCAAGTGCCGCCTTTTGGCCTCCCAGTGCTCCTCTGCCACGACGGCTGCGTCACTACCTGTCTTTCGGTCGAACAGCACCTTGAGCGCGTAGAAGGCCCGGATCAGGTCAATGTGAGTGTCATCTTCCTTCTCGATGGAGTACTCGGGTTCGTTGATCACGTCGAGCGTGTCTTTGACGACTTCGAAGCACTTCAGGAGCAGGGCCGCGTCGGTGTACCTACGGAAGGCTTCCTCGCTGATCACCTCCACCTCAGCCGGCGCAGGGAAATTCAATACATTGGTCATTCGGACCTCCGAGTAATCTTGAAACGTCCCTGTGGAATTTCGGGATGAGTGGCGCGCTCAGCCGTCTCGTAGGTGCATTCGGTTACAAACCGGTCGAAGCGCTGGGTGACAGCTGGCTTGGGCCAGATAGCGAAGGGCTGCCCGCCTTGGTCGGCGTGGCGGCTGCGGACGAACGCATACGGCAATGGCGCACCGGTCACCTCGCGCATCACCGCATTCACCACCCAGGCCGGCAGGCCATGGCGACGATTGATGCGGTCGCGAATGGTGGTGATGGTTTCGAAGCCGCTGGGCACCGAATCGAGGTAACGGACCTGCTCCAGCCTGGTGGTGCGGTCCTCGACGCGCTCCAGCGCCTCCTGCTGCTGAGACTGGCGACGCTCCAGGTCAACCATCACCTGAGCATGCGCAAGAGCCTGCTCCGCTGGAGTAAGCGGGCGCTGATAGCTTCCCGTCTTGCGGATCGACGGGGTTACCTCCCCCGCCACCCACATCTGCAGAGGAAGTGCACCAGGCTTGTCGGATCGGCCAAGAAAGAAGTACAGCCCTTGCTCACTGAGCACCGCCATCTGTTGGTTGCCCGAAGGGGTCACAACGGATGTGACCCCCCTCCACAGGTCAGGAACGTGCTCAATACGGCTGGTACCGTTCCACACGTATCCCAGCTGCTCGGCAACATCCTTCGCAACGAACCAAGGCTCACCAAGATCATCGGTAACCACACGAACAACGGTTCCTTTGAAGTTGAACGGGACCAGATTCATACCGAACCTCCCACATCCTTTGCCTGGTGGAAGGCGGCAGCGTTGCGGTGCGGCCACATGAAATTACGCGTGTCGAAAACGACGCGTTCAAGGAGGCGTTCAAGTTCGCCAGTCACGGGATTGTCGAAGCCACCCAGCGAGGGCACCACATGCGCCCAGTACAGGGCCTTGATCAACTTGAATGACTCGCGCGCTTCGTTGAAGCGTGCGATGTCAGCCGCGGTCAGGGTCACGTCTTGGACGATCTCTCCGGACACCGGCGCCAGCACCAGAGCAGTTTGCTTCATCATGCCGCACCTCCCGCGCCACGTTTCGCAACAGCAGTTTTTTGTGGCGCGACGGGTTGCTGGGCTTCAAGGCTGCGAAGGTTTTCATCCATCTTCCGCGCCCAGTCCTCAGTGTTACTAGCCCACTCTTCGGCTTGCTGCGCCCCGATACCTGCCAAACGACCAGCAGTGTCGTGCTCGGACAGCAATTGACTCACAGCCAGGAACATGGTCTTGAACTCGCCGAGCTTTTCATGGAGCACCAGCAGGTCGTCGTAGGCCTCGTTCGCGATGTTTTGAAGGGTCTTCATTGGGCTGCCTCCTGCGCGTTCATCAGTTGCAGCAACTGGTCCTGCGCCTGCTCGGACAGCATGTACATCGCTTCGTGGATGGCGGATTCACCATGGAAATCAAGCTGAGGCTCGAACCCGCGTTGCTGGTCGTCCTTGAAGGCGTGGTTTTCCATGAGGATGGAGGCGAAGCTCTCGATCACGCGCAGACGTGCCATGACCTTTTCGCCCAGGTCGCTGGTTGTTGTGGTCATTGGGCGCCCCCGGCCTTAACGAGGGCAATTCGGGCGCCGAAGGTAAGTGAAGCGACGGTCTCGGCCAAAAACGCCAGGGCGCGAAGCTCGTTGCGATTGACGGGGTCGTTGCAGTTAACGTCGTCAGCAACCCTGCTTGAGAGCTGATATATGCCCTCTGAGAGCGCGGCCGCGAGCTCAAGACCATGATCCAGCGAAGCCTCGTCGCGGATGCTAAAGAGATGAGGTGTGTCCGGCTCGCAGGAGCCGAAGGCGATCGGAGTCAGCGCAGGAAGTTGCGCTGCGGTTTTGGTTTTGCTATTTTCGGGGTGCATGAATTCGTCTCCTTTCGACGAAGATTCAAAAAGTCCCTTGCCGGGGACGGGTTAAAGAGCCAGCCTCGCGAGCTGGCTTTTTGCTGTCTGGGGTTTACCCAGGACGCAAAAGGGTGTCGGGCCAAACCGTGATATCGTTCTGATTCCACTCGAAACGAAGGTCACGGAGACCCGGCGTATGAAGATAAGTCGTACACTGCAGCGCGAGCTGCTGGAGCATCTCAGGGACTGCTATCCGAATGAATCGGATGAGGTCACGAGTCTGGGAGATGAAGAGGACTGCCAGAGCAACCTCTACTACCTGCAAGAGCACGGCCTGGTTACCCTTCTCGACAGCCAGTATCTCGGCGGCACAAGAGCGATTCATCACGCGACCATCACCGCCAGGGGTATAGATTTCCTTGAAGATGACGGCGGCCTTGGGGCTATCCTCGGAACGGTAACGGTCAAGCTTCATGAGGACACTCTCCGCCAGTTGATTGAAGCGAAGGTTCAGGCGTCGGACCTTCCCGAGGAACAGAAGAGCGGGATTCTGAAAGCTCTGCGCGAAGCTCCAGGCGAGACCACAAAACAGCTGATAACGAAACTAGTGGACTTGGGCATGGAGAATGCGCCGAAAGCAATTCCACTAATTCAAACGTTGCTACAGGGCGGCCAGCCCTAAGTTCATCAGCGCTTTCCGTGCGCTCCAGGCGGGCGTAGCCGATCAGCTCGCCCCCACCCCACAGCTCAACGAACGCTTCGCCCAGGTCGGATTCCGCCTGGACGAAGAGCTCGGTAGATGATGGCGATTTGCGGCCGGCTAGCGCCAGCAAGGCACATGGCTTCATCGGGCTGCCTCGATACTGGATGAATTAACAGCCACCACGGTGGAGTTACGTTGATGGCTGTTGGCCGGTATCGTTTGAGCCATGGTAGGGAGCACATTTGCCAGCAGGATGCCAATCTCAATAGGGGCGCCATTCGCCGTCGCTAGAGCGCAGATCCGCTGCGCATAGCTCGTCTCTCCGGTGTAATCGGTACGCGGCAGACGCCCCGCCGACAGCCACTTGTACACAGCGCGCGGGGACTTCTCGCAAGCTTGCGCCACCGCCGCGACACCGCCTGCGGCATCAATGGCCTTCTTTAGGGATTGCATGTGGGGTCTCCGGCGGAAATATGAACCTTGAGTACATACTATGTCGGAACTGAAAGTACATGCAAGCCCGTGCAATATTGAACGGATGGTTCAGATAGAAGAATTGCGCAGCGCATTCGCTGACAGACTCAAGCAAGCTCTCGCCGCCCGTGACATTCCGTCCTGGGGTTCAGGTGCGCGCATCTCCAAAATGGTCGGGGTCACCCCAAAGGCCGCCAGCAAGTGGCTGAATGGCGAGTCAATGCCTGGTGGCGCAAAAATGCTGGCATTGGCTACCGCACTTAAGGTGCGCGTGGAATGGCTGGAATACGGCAAAGGAGGGATGACAGAAGAAACGTCAGGATTTGACGCCAATGTTGAACCCACTCCTGGCCCTGTGAGGTATTACGAGTACCCTGAAATAAGCTGGGTTCAGGCCGGGATGCCAATGGAAGCGGTAGAGATTTCGAACGTCGCATCATGCGAGGTTCACCCATCGGACGCCTGGGCAGGCCCTAATGGCTTTTGGCTCAAAGTGAAAGGCCCTTCGATGACCTCATCAAACGGCATGTCCTTTCCCGAGGGGATGGTGATCTTGGTAGCGCCTGGATTCGACGTTGAAAGCAGCCAATTTGTAGTGGCCAAGATGGTCGATACCAATGAGGCTACTTTCAAGCAGTTCATTTGGGATTCCGGGCGGGCCTTCCTGAA
Source organism: Pseudomonas sp. NBRC 111127 (assembly GCF_001320345.1). Lineage (NCBI taxonomy): Bacteria > Pseudomonadati > Pseudomonadota > Gammaproteobacteria > Pseudomonadales > Pseudomonadaceae > Pseudomonas > Pseudomonas sp. NBRC 111127. The sequence continues at coordinate 6,085 of NZ_BCBD01000186.1, forward strand.
ACCTCTCAACCCTTCTTTCCCTACCGTCGAAATGGATGGTGAGTGGGTGCTCGTAGGTCGAGTCGTTGATGCGAAGTGGCCAAGATCTGTACTCTAGGTTAGCTGTCTAGCTACATCCCAAGCCCGCCCAGTGCGGGTTTTTTGTTTCACGATGACTCCAGCCCGGTAGTTCGCTGGACTGCGACGTAGCCCGATACAGCAGGTTTATCAATAGCTTACGCGCTTCCATCATATGCCGGTGCTTTCTGAAACTTGACCCGGTTCTCCCTCGCGCCGCTCCTATCTGGCTCCTGGAATCCGGGTCGTTCCAAGGAGTCATCATGGCAAAGATCAAGCTCACCAAGACCGCCGTAGAGTCGGCGCAACCCCAGGCGAAGGACATCGAACTACGGGATACCGTCGTGCCCGGCTTCCTTTGCAAGATTACCTCGACGGGACGCCGGGTGTTCATGCTCCAGTACCGCACGAACTCTGGCCAGCCCCGCAAGCCCTCGCTGGGACTCTACGGGGAGCTAACCGTCGAACAGGCGCGGGTCAAAGCGCAGGACTGGCTGGCCGAGGTTCGCCGGGGTGGTGATCCCGGCGGTGCCAAGGCCGAGGCGCGCAAGGCGCCCACGATGGCCGAGTTGTGCAAAAAGTTCATGGAGGACTACTCCAAGAAGCGCAACAAGGTCAGCACGCAGGACGGCTACCAGGGCGTCATCGACCGCAACATCATCCCGCTGCTGGGCCGCAAGAAGGTGCATGACGTGAAGCGGCCCGACATTGCGGGGCTCATGGAAAAGCTGGCCTACAAGCCGACCGAGGCCAACAAGACCTTCGGCGTGCTGCGCAAGATGTTCAACTTGGCCGAAGTCTGGGGCTTCCGCCCGGACGGCACGAATCCGTGCCGCCACGTCCCGATGTACCCGCCGGGCAAGGAAACCCGGCTCATCGTGGACGAGGAAATGGTGCGGATCTTCCGCCAGTTGGAGAAACTGGAGGCGGAGGGGCTGGAGAACTACGTCATCCCGTTGGCGATCCGGCTGCAATTCGAGTTTGCGGCGCGGCGCTCCGAAATCTGCCCGCTCGAATGGAGCTGGCTGGACTTCGAGAACCGGCGCGTGGTGTGGCCCGACAGCAAGGTTGGCGGCATTTCCAAGCCCATGAGCGAGGAAGCCTATCGGCTGCTTTCGACGGCGCCGCGTCTGGAAGGCTGCCCTTACGTCCTGCCGTCGCCGAACGACCCGGCCAAGCACCTGACCTTTGGCGAGCACTATGGCGGCTGGTGCCGGACGCTCAAGGCCGCCAGCGTGCCGCACGTAGGCACGCACGGCATCCGTCATCGCTCGACCACCGACATTGCCAATTCCGGTGTGCCGACCAAAGTGGGAATGAAGCTGACGGGCCACAAGACCGTGGCGATGTTCATGCACTACGTCCACACCGAGGACAAGCCGGTGCGCGAGGCGGCCGAGCTGGTGGCCAGCCGCCGCCAAGCCATCACGGGCGCGCGGCAGCTTGCGGAGGCGGTGGCATGAACGGGCGCCGGCCATCAGCAGCATCGCTCGCAGCGCCCGCGGCGCTGCTGGGCGACATTCGGGCACTGATCGAGGCGGCGCGCTTGCGCGCCGCCTCGACGGTGAATAGCGAGCTTACGATGCTCTACTGGCGCATCGGCCAACGCATCCACACGCAGGTCTTGGACAGGCGCCGGGGCGCCTACGGCAAGGAAGTTCTGCCCACCTTGGCTGCGCAGTTGGTGGAGGAGTACGGCAGCAGCTTTGCAGAGCAGAACTTGCGCCGCATGGTGCAGTTCGCCGCCACCTTCCCCGACGAGCGAATTCTCGTATCACTGATACGAGAATTGAGCTGGACGCACTTCATCGCCCTGATGCCGCTGAAAGACCCGCTCCAGCGGGACTACTACGCACAGATGGCCAGCACCCAACGCTGGAGCGTGCGGACGCTGCGCGAGCGTATCGACTCGATGCTGTACGAGCGCACGGCGCTTTCCCAAAAGCCGGAAGAAACCATAGCGCAGGAGTTGGCGACCCTGCGCGATGCGCAGCGCATGTCGCCGGCCCTGGTCATGCGCGACCCGTACATCCTCGACTTCCTGGGCCTGCGGGACACTTGGCAGGAAGGCGACTTGGAAGCGGCGATCATCCGTGAAATGGAGTCCTTCCTGCTGGAGCTGGGCGCGGGCTTCTCATTCGTCGCCCGGCAGAAGCGCATTCCGATCGACGACGAGGATTTCCACCTTGACCTTCTGTTCTACAACCGCAAGCTGCGGCGGCTGGTTGCGGTGGAGTTGAAGGTAGGTGACTTCAAGGCGGCCTACAAAGGGCAGATGGAGCTTTACCTTCGGTGGCTAGACAAGCACGAACGGGAGCCGGAGGAAGCCTCGCCGCTCGGGATCATCCTTTGCACCGGCAAGAAGCGCGAGCAGATCGAATTGCTGGAGCTGGACAAGTCCGGCATCCACGTTGCCGAGTATCTGACCGCCTTGCCGCCGAGGGGCGTGCTGGTGGAGCGGCTGCAACAGGCAACGCAACGGGCGCAGTTGCAAATCGAGCAGCGCAAGACGGACAACGAGTAGTCCTGTCCCAAGCAGTCGGGCGTCCCGGCGTGCCGCCGTCGCGCTGTCGTGCTGCGCATCGAGCTTCGCTGCGCGAGTCTCGCCCCTGTCGGGCTTCCATCACTGACGCCTCCGTCCCGGCTCGTTGATCCGGGCCTGCGCGCTCCGCTTGCCAAAAATCGACTCTGTGCAGTGGGCGGGTGTGGGCGGTCTTGCTGTTCCCTTCACCGTATCACGGCGTTCTCGCCGTCAAGGGCGGCGCGCGCCATGCGCGCTTGCGTCCTGGCGGCCGTCTGCGACCCCTGACTGCTTGCGCTGCGCCGTGCTGCCGCCGGTTCCGGGCAATTCCGCCCGAGCAACCGGAGCACGATCATGTCGCAACTGTCCTTTCCCTCGTTCGATTCCTGTCTGCTGGTGCGCGACGCGCACGGGCGCTATCTACCGGCATCGGCCGACGACATTCTGGAAGCTGCGCGCCAGGTCATTGACCGGAAAATGCGGCGCGGAGCAGAGTTCACTTCGCCGGCGGCGGTCAAGGAATACTTGCGTACAAAGTTGGCCAGCTTCGAGCATGAGGTGTTCGTAGTGCTGTTCATGGATACGCGCCATCGTCTGATCGAATACAGGGAGATGTTCCACGGCACTATTGACGGTGCGTCGGTGTATCCGCGCGAAGTGGTCAAGGAGGCGCTGCGGCTCAATGCGGCGGCGGTCGTCGTTTCGCACAACCATCCGAGCGGAAACCCCGAGCCGAGCGCGGCTGACCGGGCGCTGACCCAGCGGCTCAAGGAAGCGTTGGGTCTGGTGGACGTGCGCGTGCTCGATCACATCATCGTTGCGGGCAACGAAACGGCATCGTTCGCCGAGCATGGGCTGATCTAGCCCAAGGGGCTTCGGCCCCTTTTTGCTGCGCCTGGTGGCATAGCTATGGCCCTCGCGGCCTGATGCTCAGGCCGTCGCAACCTGAATCATCTCGTCGTAATGTTTCTTGTCCACCTCTTCCAGCCACTGGAAGATGTTCCCGATGACGCTGTGGCTTTCGCCTGCCAAGTTTTCTGCGGATTCCTCTGTTATCTCAATAACGTCGCTATGTGAATACTTATTGATAAAGCGGTAGATTTTTTCTTTAAGCTCTGGTGTCGTGATGGTGCAATCTTTTAGGCCAGCCTCCATCAATTGACTAATGTCGCTTCGACGCCTTGGATATTTGAAGGTGAAAAACGATTCAACAAGCTTTCGGGCGAGGTTGGCGGTCAAGAACGCCTCATCTCGATTGAGTGTTGTGTGCGCCCTATATTCGTAGAGCTTCTTGAAGATATAGTGGTACTCGGAACCGTAGTTCTTGAGTGAGTCGTCGGCATCCACAAGTAGGGAGTGACGAGGGGAGCCAGGTGGCGCATCCAGGCGATAAAAGAAGCAATTCTCGGCGTTGCCTTTTTTGACTCGATTCCTATTGGTGCCAGTGAACCAGTCTCTCACTAGCTTAAAGTAAGTGAAGTTGTGAGTCAGCACAAAAAGTTGCTTGGCTTCAGTGCATTGCGTTCTCAAAAACGAGTAGGCGTGAAACAAGTGATTAGAATCAAAGCTTGAGACCGGATCGTCAACGACGACGATCGTATCCTTGATGTTATTTCCATTTTCTTTGAGCTTCGTGATGAAATAGACAAATGCAATCGCAGTTTTCTCACCTTCGCTCAAATTCCCATCGTGCTCACCAACCCCGTTTCTGATGATCTCATAGCCTTTCTTCTTCTGATTGAAGTTCAGGCAAAGCTCAGAGCGGCCAATGAAGCGATGCAGGATGTCATTGAACTCCTTTGCCCCGACCGTTTCATTCGAGAGC
>NZ_BCBD01000187.1:0-10145 GCF_001320345.1 Pseudomonas sp. NBRC 111127
TCGGCGCCTATGCGCGTGTCGGCCACGAAGGCGCCGACTATTTCCAGGCGCTGGTCAAGGCCGGCGAAGGTGTCGAGAAGCGGGGCAAGAAGCGCATCGATAAAGAGCTGGACGCCGCCAACCAGCAGATCGATGACGCCGCCCAGGAAGTGAGCCGCGTACGTGGCAAGGTAGAAATTCAACTCGACAAGATCGAAAAAGCTTTCGACGCACGGGTAGGGCGCGCCTTGAATCGCCTTGGCATACCGTCTAAACATGACGTTGAGGCGCTGTCGATCAAGCTTGAACAGCTGCACGAGCTGCTTGAGCGCGTCGCGCACAAACCATAAGGAGAGCAGGATGGCTGGCAAGAAGAATACCGACAAAGCAGGCAGCTCCTGGGTCGGCGGGATCGAAAAGTACTCCCGCAAGATCTGGCTGGCGGGGCTGGGTATCTATTCGAAGATCGACCAGGACGGCCCCAAGCTTTTCGACTCGCTGGTGAAAGATGGCGAGAAGGCCGAAAAGCAGGCCAAGAAGAGCGCCGAAGATGTGGCCGAAAGCGCCAAGTCTTCGACCACTTCGCGGGTGTCTGGCGTGAAGGACCGGGCGCTGGGCAAGTGGAGCGAACTCGAAGAGGCTTTCGATAAACGCCTGAACAGCGCCATCTCGCGCCTGGGTGTACCGAGCCGCAACGAAATCAAGGCCCTGCACCAGCAGGTAGACAGCCTGACCAAGCAGATCGAGAAGCTGACCGGTGCCTCGGTGGCGCCGGTTTCGTCGCGTGGGGCCGCAGCCAAGCCGGCAGCCAGCAAGGCGGCAGCCAAGCCACTGGCCAAGGCGGCAGCGGCCAAACCCGCAGTCAAAACCGCTGCGGCGAAACCTGCAGCCAAGGCGGCCGCGGCAAAACCTGCGACCAAGCCTACGGCTGCCAAACCTGCAAGCAAGACGGCAGCAGCGAAACCTGCCGCCAAGCCTGCGGCAAAGCCGGCAGCAGCCAAACCGGCAGCAGCCAGGAAGCCTGCAGCGAAGAAAGCACCGGCCAAGCCGGCGGCCAGCGCTGCACCTGCCGCAACCGATGCCCCGGCCCCGGCTGCAGCCCCGGCCAGCAACACGCCGTCGGCGGCCAATGGGACCGGTACCCTGATCTGATACCGCAACGCCCTCTTCGCGGGTGGCCCCGCCCCTACAGGTACAGCACAACCCTGTAGGCGCGGGTTCACCCGCGAATGCGTTGGCGGCGGCAGCACAGCCCCTGCAGGGCTAGTCCTCCAGATACTTCATCGCCAACTGCTCGGCTGCCCCCCGGGCCTGAGCCTGCAGGTGCGGCGCCACCAGCATCATCACCTGGTACACCACGATTCCCACATCCCCTGCGCGCCCCAGCACCCGCTGGTAATCCAGCGAGAACAGCAGCGTCAGGGTGATCTGTTCCACCAGTTGCCCCAAGGCCTGGGTGTCACTCTGTACCAGGCCCTGGCCCTTGAGGCTGGCCAGCAGTGCCGCCAGCGTGCGCTTCAGGGCGTTGATCAGGCTGCGCATGCCGCGGGCCAGCTTGGGCAGGCGCCCGGTCAGGTTCGACAGGTCCTGGAACAGAAACCGGTACTGCGCCATGCGCTCGACGATCAGGTGCAGGAACAGCCAGTAGTCCTCGGCATCCAGGCGCACTTCCAGCGGCGGGTCCAGCAGCGGCATCAGCGCTTCTTCGAAGCGCTCGAACAACCCCAGTACCAGGGGCTCCTTGCCGTGGAAGTGGAAGTAGAGGTTGCCCGGGCTGATACCCAGCTCGTTGGCAATCTCCAGGGTCGATACGTTCGGCTCGCCTTGCTGGTTGAACAGCTGCAGGGCGCACTCAAGGATACGATCGCGGGTTTTCATCCGGTCGCTCTGCTCATCGGGTCAGCACATAGGTGCCGGGCGCAGGGGCCAAGGGCGGGTGGGGGGCGTTGCCCAGGTCGTTGCGTGGCGCCTTGAGCGGCCCGGAGCGCTGGGTGATCCACGCCAGCCACAACGGCCACCAGCTACCCTCGCTGCGCGTAGCCTCGTGGAACCAGGCGCGCGGGTCACTGCTCAGGCTGGGGTTGGTCAGGTAATAGGCCTTTGGGTTGCCTGGCGGGTTGATGATGCTCTGGATATGCCCGCTGTTGGCCAGCACGAAGCGGCGCTCACCGCCCAGCAGCAAGGCCGACCGGTACACCGCGTCCCAAGGGGTGATGTGGTCGTTGCTGCCGGCAACGGTAAAACTGTCCACGCTGACCTGTTGCAGGTCGATTGGCGTGCCGCAGACCTCCAGCCCGGCCGGGTAGGTCAACGGGTTGAGCTTGAAGAAATCCAGCAGGTCGCCATGCAATGCGGCAGGCAGGCGCGTGCTGTCGGCGTTCCAGTAGAGAATGTCGAACGCAGGCGGTGTCTTGCCGAGCAGGTAGTTGTTGACCCAGTAGTTCCAGATCAGGTCGTTGGGGCGCATCCAGGCAAAGACCCGCGCCACTTCGGCGCCGTCCAGCACGCCGCGCTGGTGAGAGCGGCGTTTGGCTGCCTGCAGGGTCTGCTCGTCGGCGAACAGGCTGGCCGGGCTGTCGAACTTGCTGTCCAGCAGGCTGACCAGGTAGGTGGCACTGCGCACCCGGCGCAACTGGTTCCTGGCTTGCAGGTGGCCTTGCAAGGCGGCCATGGTCAGGCCGCCGGCGCAAGCGCCCATGAGGTTGGGGTCGCGGTTGCCGCTGATGCGGCGGCAGGCATCCAGGGCTTCTTCCAACGCCTGCACGTAGCTGGACAGGCCCCATTCACGGTGGCGCGGGTCTGGGTTGCGCCAGCTGACCATGAATACCTGCAAGTTGTTCTTGAGCATGTACTGGACGAAGCTGTTGTTCGTGCTCAGGTCGAAGATATAGAACTTGTTGATCTGCGGCGGCACCACCAACAGCGGGCGGCTGTGCTGTTTTTCACTCATCGGCCGGTACTGGATCAGCTCCAGCAGCTCGTTGCGAAACACCACGGCCCCAGGGGTGGCGGCGAGGTTGCGGCCCACGTCGAAGGCCCGCTCATCGACCTGGCGCGGCAGGCCATCGTTGTGGCGCAGGTCTTCGAGCAGGTGGGCCAGGCCGCGCACCAGGCTCTGGCCACCGGTGTTGAACAGTTCCTTCACGGCCAGCGGGTTGAGCAGCGAGTTGCTGGGGGCCAGCGCGTCGTTGAGCAGGTTGAACAGAACGTGGGCGCGGGCCCGGTCATCGTCATGCAGCTGGCTTTCGTCGATCCACTGGCGGGTCTGCTGCTGCCAGGCCAGGTAGGCTTGCAGGCCTCGGCGGTAGAACGGGTTCAGGCTCCATGCAGGGTCGCTGAACCGGTTGTCACGCGGGTTGGGTTGAAGCGGTGAATCGCCCAGCATCACCCGCCCCAGTTGCCCGCCAAGGGCCAGCAGGTGATGGGCGGTATGCAACGGATGGCGCAGCCCGTGGCGGCCGACATTGCGTAGCGTGGCCAGCAGGTCGCGGCCGCGCAGGCCGAGCATGGCATGCTGCACGGTCATTCTGCCGGCAGGGAGCGTTTGCGATCCTTTGGCCGGTTTGTCTGTCATGGCAACACTCCCTTGTCTGACCCATTGCGCGTTTTAGCCCCTTTCGCGGTGCTGGCGCTTACCCTCCCGAGGCCGGGCGCGGGTGCATCACGGCGCGCTGACGTTCTTGCTGCAGGAACTTCATGATGATTGGCGCGACAGCCTCGGCTCGGGTAATCAGGAACAAATGGCCGTCGTCGATAATATGTAGCTCGGCGTTGGGAATCCGCCAGGCCAGCAGGCGCATGTTGACCAGCGGGATCAGCGGGTCGTCGTCGCCCGCCAGCACCAGGGTCGGCTGCTGGATCTTGTGCAGCCAGTGAATGCTGGTCCAGCCCAGGCCGGCGAACAGCTGCCAGTAGTAGCCCATCTTGCCGCCGGAGCGCACCTTGGCTGCGTGGTGCATGGCCAGCTCTGGGTCCCGGCGAAAACCGCCGCCGTAGATCAGCGGGGCAATGCGCAAGACATGCGACGGCTGCACATAGCGCCTGGGGCTGGCCATCATCCACAGCACCTTGGGCTTGCCGGGTACCATCACGGCACCGGCGGCAGTGGCGGCGAGTATCAGCTTCCTGCAGCGTTCGGGGTAGTCGTGGGCGAACTGCTGGGCCAGGGCACCGCCCCAGGACACGCCAATCACATTGACCTGGCCGTAATCGAGGTAATCGAGCATCCGTGCCGTCAGCTTGGCCAGCCCGGGGAAGCGATACGGGTGGCGTGGGGTGGACGAGCCGCCGACACCGGGTACGTCGAAAGCGATCACTTCCAGGTCCGGGTCCAGTGCTTCGATGAACGGGAATACCAGCTCCAGGTTGGCGCCGATGCCATTGAAGATCAGCAGCGGCGTCAAGTGCGGCTTGCCGGGGCGGACGGCGGTGCGGATGGACTGGTTGTCCAGCTCGACGGTCCGGAAGATATACGGTTGCGTCATGCGCGTGACTCTTGGGTGAAATGAACACCGTGGCGCCCTGCGGGCCGCCACGGCGCTGCCACTCAACGCTCGTGAACGTAGGTGCCTGGGGCCGCCTCGCCCGCAGCATAGGCACGGTTGCCCAGGCGGATCGGCGCTTTTTTCAGTTCGCCTGCGCGCTCGGCCAGCCAGCCTTGCCAGTGCAGCCACCAGGAGTCGGCATGCTTGGTGGCATTTTCCTGCCAGGCCAGCGGATCACCCGGGCGGTCGTCACCGGTCATGAAGCGTGCCTTGGGGTTGCCCGGCGGGTTGAGAATGCTCTGGATATGCCCGCTGTTGGACAGCACGAACTCGATCTTGCCCCCGAACAGGTGGGCCGAGCGGTAGCACGACTGCCACGGGGTAATGTGGTCAGCGGTACCCGCCACGCTGAAAATGTCGCACTGCACGTTTTTCAGGTCGATGGGGGTGCCGCACACTTCCAGGGCGTTGGGGCGCGTCAGCGGGTTGGTCTTGAACATTTCGATCAGGTCGCCATGGAAGGCGGCGGGCAGGCGCGTGGTGTCGTTGTTCCAGAACAGGATGTCGAACACCGGCGGCTCGTTGCCGAGCAGGTAGTTGTTCACCCAGTAGTTCCAGATCAGGTCGTTGGGGCGCATCCAGGCGAACACCTTGGCCATCTCGCTGCCTTCCAGCACACCGGCCTGGTAGGAGTGGCGCTTGGCGGCTTCCAGGGTCTGCTCGTCGACGAACAGCGCCACCTGGGTATCCATCGTGGTGTCCAGCACGCTGACCAGCAGGGTCAGGGCATTGACCTTGTGCTCGCCAAGGGCTGCGTAGTGCCCTACCAGTGCCGTGCAGGTGATGCCGCCAGAGCAGGCACCAAGCATGTTCAGGTCCTTGCTGCCGGTAATCGCCAATACGGCGTCGACGGCTTCCTTGAGTGCGTCGATGTAGGTGGACAAGCCCCATTCACGCTGGGCCTTGGTCGGGTTGCGCCAGCTGATGATGAAGGTTTGCTGCTGCGAGCGCAGGCAAAAACGGGCCAGGCTCTTTTCCGGGCTCAGGTCGAATACGTAGAACTTGTTGATCTGCGGCGGCACCACCAGCAGTGGCCGGGCGTGCACCTGTTCGGTGATCGGGCTGTACTGGATAAGTTCCAGCACATCATTGCGGTACACCACCGCGCCTTCGCTGGTGCCCAGGTTCTTGCCCACCTCGAAGGCGTCCATGTTCACCTGGCTAGGCATGCCGCCGTTGTTGACCATGTCCTTGGCCAGGTTGGATAGGCCGTCGAGCAGGCTCTTGCCACCGGTCTCGAAGAAGCGCTTGACCGCCGCCGGGTTGGACAAGGTGTTGGTCGGCGCCATGGCTTCGGTCATCAGGTTGATGACGAACTGGCCGCGGCTGATGTCCTGAGGTGACAGGTCACTGCTGCCGATCCAGTCCTGCAGTTCGTTGCGCCAGGCCAGATACGTCTGCAGGTAGCGGCGGTACAGCGGGTTGCTGCTCCAGGCCGGGTCGTTGAAGCGTCGGTCGTCGCTACTCGGGGCCAGGCTGGATTTGCCCAGCAGGACGTTTTTCAGTTCCAGGCCAAAATGGGCCACATGCTTTGCGCTGTGCAGCGGTTGGCGCACGGCCTGGCGCAATACGGTGCGTGCCGAACTCAACAGGTCTTTGCGGCGAATGCCGATGATCGGGTTCAGCCCCAGGGTGTTTTCCGAGGCCTGCCGCTGCAGCTCATCGTTGTTCTTGTTACTCATCTACGACGCTCCGTTGTCCTGAGACGAGTACCGGTTGCTGTGACGGGGGCACAGCCCTGAGCCCGGTACTGCTACTCGGGTGACCAGTGATAAGGAACAGCGGTGCTGCGGGGTTCTGTATACCTGCAGCGTGATGCAGGGAACTTGCCACTCACATTGGTTACCCGACTTTCATGTAATGCGCAAGACAGCCCGTCACTGGGCCGTCTGTCAGCCATTCAAACAGATGAATCTAGAAAATGCGCTCTAAACCTTGCAGCCCTTGCGCTAGAGCATGAATTTGACGACCGACTCCGCCGGGTCGCGGGACTTGCCGGCCTTGTGCAGCTCGTCGAGGTATTCGGCCCACAGCTCGTTTTGGCGCAGGCACAGCTGTTCCAGGTATTCCCAGGTGAACAGGCCGCTGTCATGGCCGTCGTCGAAGGTCAGTTTCAGTGCATATTGGCCGGCTGGCTCGATGCCGCTGAGGCCGACGTTGAGCTTGCCGAATTGCAGGATGGGGTTGCCGTGGCCTTGGACCTCGGCGGAGGGGGAGTGCACGCGCAGAAACTCGGCAGGCAGGGTGTAGACCTCACCGGGCGCATAGGTAAGGCTGAGGGTTTTCGAGGCTTTGTGCAGGTTGATGGCGGTGGGCATGCGGGCCATGGGCTGAATCTCTTCTTGGCGACAGGACTCAAGCTTCAAGCTTCAAGCCTCAAGCTGCAAGAGGAGATGGCCAAGACATGTAACGGCCATGTTTTGCGGTGCTGCAAGCGACGCCTAACAGCTCGTCGCTTGCAGCTTGCCGCTTACAGGATGTAACGCGACAGGTCTTCGTTCTGCGCCAGCTCACCCAGGTGGCTGTTCACATAGGCCGCGTCGATCTGGATCGGCGTTTCGTCATGGGCGCTGGCCAGGTCACCGGCACTGAACGACACCTCTTCAAGCAGGCGCTCCAGCAGGGTATGCAGGCGACGGGCACCGATGTTCTCGGTTTTCTCGTTGACCTGATAGGCAATTTCGGCCAGGCGCTTGATGCCGTCGGCGACGAACTCGATGTTCAGGCCTTCGGTTTTCAGCAGCGCCTGGTACTGTTCGGTCAACGACGCGTGCGGCTCGCGCAGAATACGCTCGAAGTCTTCCGGGGTCAGTGCCTTGAGCTCTACACGGATCGGCAGGCGGCCTTGCAGCTCGGGTACCAGGTCGCTGGGCTTGCTCAGGTGGAACGCGCCCGAGGCAATGAACAGGATGTGGTCGGTCTTGACCATACCCAGCTTGGTGTTGACGGTGCAGCCTTCGATCAGCGGCAGCAGGTCGCGCTGCACGCCTTCACGGGAAACATCGGCACCGCCCACATTGCCGCGCTTGGCGACCTTGTCGATTTCGTCGATGAACACGATACCGTGCTGCTCGACCGCTTCCAGGGCCTTGGCCTTGAGCTCTTCTTCGTTGACCAGGCGGCCCGCTTCTTCATCGCGGACCATCTTCAGCGCTTCTTTGACCTTCAGCTTGCGCGCCTTGCGCTTGCCCTTGCCCATGTTGGCGAACAGGCTTTGCAGCTGGTTGGTCATTTCTTCCATGCCGGGCGGCGCGGCAATTTCGACACCTACGGCATCGGCGACTTCGATCTCGATTTCCTTGTCATCCAGCTGGCCTTCGCGCAGGCGCTTGCGGAACAGCTGGCGGGTGTTGGAGTCGCTACTGGTCTGCGCGGCTTCCTCGCTGAAGCTGGTCACCCGCGCCTGTGGCAGCAGGGCATCGAGGATACGGTCTTCGGCGGCGTCTTCGGCGCGGTGGCGCACGCGGATGATCTCCTGCTCGCGCAGCATCTTCAGTGCGGCATCGGCCAGGTCGCGGATGATCGACTCGACGTCACGGCCGACGTAGCCGACCTCGGTGAACTTGGTGGCTTCGACCTTGAGGAACGGGGCGTTGGCCAGCTTGGCCAGGCGGCGGGCGATTTCGGTCTTGCCGACACCGGTCGGGCCGATCATCAGGATGTTCTTCGGCGTCACTTCGGCGCGCAGCTCAGCCGGCAGCTGCATCCGCCGCCAGCGGTTGCGCAGGGCAATGGCCACGGCGCGCTTGGCGTCGTCCTGGCCGATGATGTGGCGGTTGAGTTCGTGGACGATCTCGCGGGGGGTCATGGACATGATCAATTGGGTCCTTGGGCAGATGAGTCAGCGTGGAAAAGCCCCATCACCGGGATGGGGCGCCAGAACAGCTGAGTCAGTCGGCCAGGTCCTGCTCCTCGATGGTCAGGTTATGGTTGGTGAACACGCAGATGTCGCCGGCGATGTTCAGGGCGGTCTCGGCGATTTCACGGGCCGAGAGGTCGGTCTTGTTCAGCAGTGCGCGGGCGGCAGCCTGGGCATAGGCACCACCGGAACCCATGGCGATCAGGCCATCTTCGGGTTCGACCACGTCGCCGTTGCCGGTGATGATCAGCGAGGCATCCTTGTTGGCCACGGCCAGCATGGCCTCCAGGCGGCTCAGGGAGCGGTCGGTACGCCATTCCTTGGCCAGCTCGACGGCGGCACGGATCAGGTGGCCCTGGTGTTTCTCCAACTGCCCTTCAAAGCGCTCGAACAGGGTGAATGCGTCGGCGGTGGCACCGGCGAAGCCGGCGATGACCTGGCCGTGGTACAGGCGGCGCACTTTCTTGGCGTTGCCTTTCATTACCGTGTTGCCGAGGGATACCTGGCCGTCGCCGCCCATGACGACTTTGCCGTTACGGCGGACAGAAACGATGGTGGTCAAGGGGAGAGTCTCCACGCAGCGGGGCGAAAGTGCCTGATGCAGACTCATATGGGGGTGGGGGGGAGAGTTTCAAGCTTCAAGCCACAAGCGACAAGAAAAAGCAGATCGGTGGGTGGCTTGCTTCTTCTTCAAGCTGCAAGCTACAAGCTACAAGCGGCAAGAAAAAGCAGATCCGTGGGAGGCTTGCTTCTTCTTGCAACTTTCGACTTGCAGCTTGCAGCTAGCCCTCAGGCCTCGTGGCAAACGTGCCCATCGACCAAGGTATAGCGCACCGCACCCGGCAGGCAGTGGCCGATGAACGGGCAGTTCTCACCCCGCGACAGCCATTGCTCGCCGGCAACGGTCGAGGCTTGCGGGTCGAACAGCACCAGGTCGGCCGCGCCGCCTGCCTTCAACTCACCCGCAGGCAGGCGCAGGGCGGCAGCCGGGCCGCTGCTCAGGCGGGCGAGCAGGGTGGGCAGGTCGAGCAGGCCGTCCTGCACCAGGGTCATGGCCAGCGGCAGCAGCAACTCGACGCTGCTGATACCCGGTTCGGTAGCACCGAACGGGGCCAGCTTGGCATCGCGTTCGTGCGGCTGGTGGTGGCTGGAAATCGCCTGGATCACGCCAGACTTGACCGCTTCACGCAGGCCGTCACGGTCAGCAGCAGTACGCAGCGGTGGCTGCACGTGGTACAGGCTGGAGAACTCGCGCAGCGACTCGTCGGTGAGAATCAGCTGGTACAGCGCCACGTCAGCGGTTACCGGCAGGCCAAGTGCCTGGGCCTGGGCGATCAGCCGCGCGCCACGGGCGCTGGTAATCTGGCTGAAGTGCGCGCGCACGCCACTCTGCTCGACCAGCAGCAGGTTGCGCGCCAAGGCAACGGTTTCGGCGCTTTCCGGAATGCCCGGCAAGCCAAGGAAACTGGCCATGGCGCCTTCGTGGGCCAGGCCGCCCTGGGCCAGGTCGCGGTCCTGGGAATGGAACACCACGGTCAGGTCGAAGGTGGCGGCATACTCCAGGGCGCGGGCCAGGGTACGGTTGTTGGGGATTTCCTTCAGGCCGTTGCCGAATGCCACGCAGCCGGTGTCACGCAGGGCCACCAGCTCCGCCAGTTGCTCGCCTTCCAGGCCCTTGGTCAGGGCGCCGATCGGGTAGACCTTGCTGTTGGCCGCTTCGCGGGCACGGTCGAGAATCAGCTCGGCCACGGCCGAGGTGTCCA
>NZ_BCBD01000188.1:0-10100 GCF_001320345.1 Pseudomonas sp. NBRC 111127
GCAGGTTTTCCACCGGTATGCGCAGGCAGGCGAGCAGGGTCAGGGCAATCACTGCCACGGCGATCAGGCTGGCTGCGCTGAAGAAGTCCAGGCTCAGGCCCAGTGGGGTGATCAGCTGGAAGAACAGTGCGCCGGCCTGGGCCAGCACCGCAACGGCACCGAGCAGGCCAAGCAGGCGCTTGTCGGCCTTGCGGCCCTGGGCGAGGTATGAGCCCTGGTAGATGGCCGCTGCTATATAAAGGCCGGCGGCGATCAGGTTGGGGATGAGGCTGGGTGAGGAGAACATAAGTCCTGATTGGCGAGCCTTAAAGAGACGGAGTTTGGCATAGTGAGCTGCAAGCTGGAAGCTGCAAGCCTGAAGCGGGGGGCTTTAAGCGGCAAGCTTCAAGCTTCAAGCGGCAAGCTTCAAGAAAAAGCAGCCATCCCGCGCATCGACTCTTGCTTGCAGCTTGCAGCTTGCAGCTTGCCGCTCGGAAGCCAAGGTGGGCGCCGCCGCCGCACTTCGCTATAATCGCCGCCTTGCTGTGCCTGGCGGGTATGTTTTTCCCTGCAGGCGCCTGACAAACCTCGGCTTTTACTGGGCCTGAAAGGATCACCATGTTCGAAAACCTGACCGACCGCCTGTCACAGACGCTGCGCCACGTCACCGGCAAGGCCAAGCTGACTGAAGACAACATCAAGGACACGCTGCGCGAAGTGCGCATGGCCCTGCTCGAGGCCGACGTCGCCCTGCCGGTGGTCAAGGATTTCGTCAACAGCGTCAAGGACCGTGCGGTCGGCACCGAAGTGTCACGCAGCCTCACCCCGGGCCAGGCGTTCGTCAAGATCGTGCAGGCCGAGCTGGAAAGCCTCATGGGCGCGGCCAACGAAGACCTGGCGCTCAATGCCGCCCCGCCTGCCGTGGTACTGATGGCCGGCTTGCAGGGCGCCGGCAAGACCACCACCGCTGGCAAGCTGGCGCGCTTCCTCAAGGAACGCAAGAAAAAGAGCGTGATGGTGGTGTCCGCCGACGTCTATCGCCCGGCGGCGATCAAGCAGCTGGAAACCCTGGCCAACGACATCGGTGTCACCTTCTTCCCGTCCGACATCAGCCAGAAGCCGGTGGCCATTGCCGAAGCGGCCATCCGCGAAGCCAAGCTCAAGTTCATCGACGTGGTCATCGTCGACACCGCCGGCCGCCTGCACATCGATGCCGACATGATGGCCGAGATCAAGGCGCTGCACGCTGCGGTCAAGCCGATCGAAACCCTGTTCGTGGTCGACGCCATGACCGGCCAGGACGCCGCCAACACCGCCAAGGCCTTTGGCGAGGCGCTGCCGCTGACTGGCGTGGTATTGACCAAGGTCGACGGTGACGCCCGTGGCGGTGCTGCGCTGTCGGTGCGTGCCATTACCGGCAAGCCGATCAAGTTCATCGGTATGGGTGAAAAAACCGAGGCCCTCGAGCCGTTCCACCCCGACCGCGTGGCCTCGCGCATCCTGGGCATGGGCGATGTGCTCAGCCTGATCGAGCAGGCCGAGCAGACCATCGACAAGGCCAAGGCCGACAAGCTCGCCAAGAAGCTGAAGAAGGGCAAGGGCTTCGACCTCGAAGACTTCCGCGACCAGCTGCAGCAAATGAAGAACATGGGCGGCCTGGGTGGCCTGATGGACAAGCTGCCGAGCATCGGCGGGGTCAACCTGTCGCAGATGGGCAACGCCCAGGGCGCGGCCGAGAAGCAGTTCAAGCAGATGGAAGCGATCATCAACTCCATGACCCCGGCCGAGCGCCGCGACCCTGACCTGATCAGCGGTTCGCGCAAGCGCCGTATCGCCCTGGGTTCCGGTACCCAGGTGCAGGACATCGGCCGGCTGATCAAGCAGCACAAGCAGATGCAGAAGATGATGAAGAAGTTCTCTGCCAAGGGCGGCATGGCCAAGATGATGCGCGGCCTGGGCGGTATGCTCCCGGGCGGCGGCATGCCCAAGCTGTAACACGTATTCCGGGTGCCTGCCTTTCGTCGGGCAGGCATCCAGAACCCCCGCCATGGCGGGGCAACGGCCGCGAATTTCGCGGCGCAACCGGCAAATCTGGACGGCGGGGCGGTGCCTTGCCGAAAAAGTCATTTGCAAATGTCCGTGTATTCCCCGAGAATATGCGGCCTTTTGGGCACCCGTGTGCCTATTTGGCATTCAGATTTGCAGTAAAAACTGCAACACCGACTATAGGAACGATGTTCACATGGTAACCATTCGTCTGGCCCGTGGCGGCTCGAAAAAGCGCCCATTCTACCACCTGACCGTGACCAACTCGCGTAACGCCCGTGACGGCCGTTTCGTTGAGCGCGTTGGCTTCTTCAACCCGATCGCATCGGGCGCCGAAGTCAAGCTGTCGGTCAACCAGGAGCGCGTCACCTACTGGCTGAGCCAGGGCGCACAGCCGTCTGAGCGCGTTGCTCAGCTGCTGAAGGACGCTGCCAAGGCCGCTGCCTGAAACGTATGAACGCGACGCCAGAAAAGGCTGACGACCTCATCGTCGTTGGCAAGATTTTTTCGGTTCACGGCGTTCGCGGCGAGGTGAAGGTGTATTCCTTTACCGATCCGATTGAAAACCTGTTGGATTATCCGCGCTGGACGCTTCGGCACGAAGGCAAGGTAAAGCAGGTCGAGCTGGTCAGCGGTCGTGGCTCCCAAAAGGGCCTGGTCGTGAAACTGAAAGGCCTCGATGATCGTGATGAAGCCCGGCTTCTGAGCGGTTACGAAATCTGCATTGCGCGGAGCCTTTTGCCCAACCTGGCTGCCGACGAGTACTACTGGTACCAGTTGGTGGGTCTGAAGGTCATCAACCAGGACGAACACCTGTTCGGCAAGGTCGATCACCTGTTGGAGACTGGCGCGAACGATGTAATGGTGGTCAAGCCCTGTGCGGGCAGCCTGGATGATCGCGAGCGGCTGTTGCCCTATACGGAGCAATGCGTGCTGGCAATCGACCTGGAAGCAGGCACGATGCGGGTTGAGTGGGACGCGGATTTCTAAACGATGGGTAACCTTCGCGTAGATGTCATCACGTTGTTCCCCGAGATGTTCTCGGCCATCACGGAGTACGGCATTACCAGCCGCGCGGTGAAACAAGGGTTGCTTCAGGTGACTTGCTGGAACCCGCGGGACTACACCACAGATCGTCACCACACGGTAGATGATCGGCCGTTTGGCGGTGGTCCGGGCATGGTGATGAAAATCAAGCCTCTGGAAGATGCACTGGTTAGCGCCAGGCAGGCAACCGGAGCTGCGGCGAAGGTGATCTACCTTTCGCCACAAGGCCGCAAGCTGACTCAGCAAGCGGTCAAAGGCCTGGCCGAACAGGAGTCGTTGATCCTGATCGCCGGTCGTTATGAGGGCATCGACGAGCGCTTTATCGAGGCTCATGTCGATGAGGAGTGGTCGATTGGTGACTATGTGCTTTCCGGTGGCGAGCTGCCGGCCATGGTACTGATCGATGCGGTTACGCGGCTGCTGCCCGGAGCTTTAGGGCATGTGGACTCGGCGGAAGAGGATTCCTTTACCGACGGTCTGCTTGATTGCCCGCACTACACCCGGCCTGAGGTGTATGCGGATCAGCGTGTTCCCGACGTGTTGCTAAGTGGCAACCATGCACACATCCGGCGTTGGAGGATGAAGCAGTCCCTTGGTAGGACCTTCGAACGACGCGCCGATCTTCTGGAAAGTCGCTCGCTTTCTGGAGAAGAGAAGAAGCTGCTCGAGGAATATCTCCGCGAGCGGGACGATAGTTAAACGTATCGATGGTGGATCGCGTATCCATCTTAGGAGCACAGCATGACCAACAAGATCATCCAGCAGCTCGAAGCCGAGCAGATGAGCAAGGAAATCCCGACCTTCGCACCAGGCGACACCGTTGTCGTTCAGGTTAAAGTGAAGGAAGGTGAGCGTTCCCGTCTGCAGGCGTTCGAAGGCGTCGTTATCGCCAAGCGTAACCGCGGTCTGAACAGCGCCTTCACCGTGCGCAAGATCTCCAGCGGCGTTGGCGTAGAACGTACCTTCCAGACCTACAGCCCGCAAATCGACAGCCTGGCCGTGAAACGTCGTGGTGACGTGCGTAAAGCCAAGCTGTACTACCTGCGCGACCTGTCCGGCAAAGCCGCTCGCATCAAGGAAAAACTGTCCTGAGTACAGTTTGCCCGGTGGCCGAGGCCGCCTAGCGAGAGAAAAGCAGCCTTCGGGCTGCTTTTTTGCTTTTCAACCTTCAGAAGATCGAATTGCGATGACTACCCGAGACCAGGAAATTCAGCGCCGCACCGAACTGTCGGTTACCCGCGTGACCAAGGCGGTGTTCCCCAACACCACCAACCACCACAACACCCTGTTCGGCGGTACTGCGCTGGCCTGGATGGACGAGGTGTCGTTCATCGCTGCCACGCGCTTCTGCCGCCTGCCGCTGGTGACCGTGTCCACCGACCGCATCGACTTCAAGCACCCGATCCCGGCCGGCTCGATCGTCGAGTTGGTGGGCACGGTGATCAAGGTCGGCAACACCAGTTTGCAGGTGCAAGTGGATGTGTTCGTAGAAAACATGTACCTGGACGGCCGTGAACGTGCGATCCATGGGGTGTTCAGCTTTGTCGCCATCGACGAGGACAAGCGCCCGGTGCCGGTTTTGCCCCAGGCCTGAGTTCTTCTGCACTGGCCCTTTCGCCGGCGCGCTCGCTTCTACAAGCCATGCAAAGCTTTCAAAGCCTGTGCAGGCCCTGTGGGAGCGGGCGTGCCCGCGAAGAGGCCGGTACAGACAACCCCCAGGCTGCTGTGAAACACTAGCCCCATCTCCAACACTCAGCAGCCCTGAATGCCCGCCCTAGACCACCCCCTGATCGACCAGTTCCTCGACGCCCTGTGGCTTGAGAAAGGCCTGTCCGACAACACCCGCGTGTCCTACCGCAGTGACCTGGCCCTGTTCAACGGCTGGCTGCATGAGCGCTCCGTGGCGCTGCCCGACGCTGGCCGCGACCTGATCCTCGACCACCTGGCCTGGCGCCTGGAGCAGGGCTACAAGCCGCGTTCCACGGCACGTTTCATCTCCGGCCTGCGCGGCTTCTTCCGTTACCTGTTGCGGGAAAAGCTGGTGGCCATCGACCCGACCTTGCAGGTCGACATGCCGCAACTGGGCAAGCCTTTACCCAAGTCGCTGTCCGAAGCGGACGTCGAAGCCCTGCTGCAGGCCCCGGACCTGGGCGAGGCCATCGGCCAGCGTGACCGCGCCATGCTCGAAGTGCTGTACGCCTGTGGTCTGCGCGTCACCGAACTGGTCAGCCTGGCCCTCGACCAGGTCAACCTGCGCCAGGGCGTGCTGCGGGTCATGGGCAAAGGCAGCAAAGAGCGCCTGGTTCCCATGGGCGAAGAAGCCGTGGTATGGCTGGAGCGCTACCTGCGCGGTGGCCGTGCCGATCTGCTCAATGGCCGCCCCAGTGATGTACTGTTCCCCAGCCTTCGCGGCGAGCAGATGACCCGCCAGACCTTCTGGCACCGCATCAAGCACCATGCCCGCGTGGCCGGTATCGACAAGCCGCTGTCCCCGCATACGCTGCGCCATGCCTTTGCCACCCATTTGCTCAACCATGGCGCCGACCTGCGCGTGGTGCAGATGCTGCTGGGCCACAGCGACCTGTCGACCACGCAGATCTACACCCATGTGGCCAAGGCTCGCCTGCAACAGTTGCACGCCCAGCACCACCCGCGTGGATGAATGTTTTTCATGTTCCGCCGACCGGTCCTTGCCAGGCCCTTCACCAGCAGCGTGATGTGGTAGGCTTGGGCGGTTTGCACCAAGGGCCGCACGCTCACCGCTCTTTTTCGCCGGTGGCGCCCTCCGGTCCCTGTCCGCCTTCAGGAGTTCCCATGCGCGTGACCCAGTTTTTCGCCGCCGCCGCGTTGGCGCTGGCCAGTACCTTTGCGCTTGCCGCGGCAACCGACAGCAATGCCGGTGCCGAGCAGGCCATCCGTAAATCACTGCAAAACCTCGAGCTGGAAGTACCCGTGGAAAGCGTGGCCAGCAGCCCGCTGAACGGCCTGTACGAAGTCAAGCTGCAGGGCGGCCGGGTGCTCTACGCCAGCGCCGATGGCCAGTTCGTGATGCAGGGGTATCTGTTCCAGATCCAGAACGGCAAGCCGGTCAACCTTACCGAAAAAACCGAACGCCAAGGCGTGGCCAAGCTCATCAACGGCATTCCAGCCGCCGAGATGGTGGTTTATCCTGCCAAGGGCGAAACCAAGTCGCATATCACCGTCTTTACCGACACCACCTGCCCGTACTGCCACAAGCTGCACGCCGAAGTGCCTGAACTGAACCGCCGCGGTATCGAAGTGCGCTATGTCGCCTTCCCGCGCCAGGGCCTCGGTTCGCCGGGTGACCAGCAATTGCAGGCGGTGTGGTGCTCCAGCGACCGCCGCGCGGCGATGGACAAAATGGTCGAAGGCGAGGAAATCAAGGCGGCCAAGTGCGCCAACCCGGTCGGCAAGCAGTTCCAGCTGGGCCAGTCGATCGGTGTCAACGGCACGCCGGCCATCGTGCTGGAAAGCGGCCAGGTCATTCCGGGCTACCAGCCGGCGCCACAGGTCGCCAAGCTGGCACTGGCCAAGTAATCCAATTCAGTACGCCGTCGTCATGGGGTGACGGCATGTTTCACGGTCGGCAAGGTGCCGGCCGTTCAATGGGGAGTTCACAGTGAAACCGGTCAAAGTAGGCATCTGTGGGTTGGGGACCGTCGGTGGCGGAACCTTCAATGTACTTCAGCGCAACGCCGAGGAGATTGCCCGTCGTGCCGGGCGCGGTATTGAAGTGGCACAGATCGCCATGCGCTCGCAGAACCCGAACTGCCAGATTACCGGTACCCCCATTACCGCTGATGTGTTCGACGTTGCGAGCAACCCCGAGATCGACATCGTCATCGAGCTGATCGGCGGCTACACCATCGCCCGCGACCTGGTGCTCAAGGCCATCGAGAACGGCAAGCACGTGGTCACCGCCAACAAGGCGCTGATCGCCGTGCACGGCAACGAAATCTTTGCCAAGGCCCGCGAAAAAGGCGTGATCGTCGCCTTCGAAGCGGCCGTGGCCGGCGGCATCCCGGTGATCAAGGCCATCCGTGAAGGCCTGTCAGCCAACCGCATCAACTGGCTGGCCGGCATCATCAACGGTACCGGCAACTTCATCCTCACCGAAATGCGCGAGAAGGGCCGGGCCTTCCCCGATGTGCTGGCCGAAGCCCAGGCGCTGGGCTACGCCGAAGCCGACCCTACCTTCGACGTCGAAGGCATCGATGCTGCGCACAAGCTGACCATCCTCGCCTCCATCGCGTTCGGCATTCCGCTGCAGTTCGACAAGGCCTACACCGAAGGCATCACCCAGCTGACCACCGCTGACGTGAACTACGCCGAGGCCCTCGGCTACCGCATCAAGCACCTGGGCGTGGCCCGGCGCACCGCTGAAGGCATCGAGTTGCGCGTGCACCCGACCTTGATCCCCGCCGACCGCCTGATCGCCAACGTCAACGGCGTGATGAACGCCGTGATGGTCAACGGTGACGCCGCCGGTTCGACCCTGTACTACGGTGCCGGTGCCGGCATGGAGCCAACCGCCTCGTCGGTGGTTGGCGACCTGGTCGATGTGGTCCGTGCCATGACCTCCGACCCGGAAAACCGCGTACCGCACCTGGCCTTCCAGCCCGATTCGCTGTCGGCCCACCCGATCCTGCCGATCGAAGCCTGCGAGAGCGCCTACTACCTGCGTATCCAGGCCAAGGATCACCCAGGCGTGCTGGCCCAGGTGGCCAGCATCCTTTCCGAGCGTGGTATCAACATCGAGTCGATCATGCAGAAGGAAGCCGAGGAACAGGACGGCCTGGTACCGATGATCCTGGTCACCCACGGCGTGGTCGAGCAGCGCATCAATGATGCCATCGTCGCCTTGGAAGCCCTGCAGGACGTGGTCGGCAAGGTTGTGCGCATTCGCGTCGAGCAGCTCAATTAAGCGGCAAGCCTCAAGCTGCAAGGTGCAAGTGAAGGCAGTGCAGTTTTGAGGCTTCGAACAGAGTTAATTCGCGGGAACAGCGAGATGCAGAGCACAAGAGCAAGGCCAGTCGGCTTTTCTTGTAGCTTGCCGCTCGCAGCTTGCCGCTCAAATCAAAGGTTTGCACCCATGCGCTATATCAGTACCCGCGGCCAGGCACCGGCCCTGAATTTCGAAGACGTGCTGCTGGCTGGCCTGGCCAGTGACGGCGGCCTGTATGTGCCGGAAAACCTGCCACGTTTCACCCAGGAAGAAATCGCTTCGTGGGCCGGCCTGCCGTACCACGAACTGGCCTTCCGGGTCATGCGCCCGTTCGTTGAAGGCAGCATCGCCGACGCCGACTTCAAGAAGATCCTCGAAGAAACCTACGGCGAGTTCGCCCACGCAGCGGTGGCCCCGCTGCGCCAGCTGAACAGCAACGAATGGGTACTCGAGCTGTTCCACGGCCCAACCCTGGCGTTCAAGGACTTTGCCTTGCAACTGCTCGGGCGCCTGCTCGACCACGTGCTGGCCAAGCGCAACGAGCGCGTGGTGATCATCGGCGCCACCAGTGGTGACACCGGCTCCGCGGCCATCGAAGGCTGCCGCCGTTGCGACAACGTCGACATCTTCATCCTGCACCCGCACCAGCGCGTGTCGGAAGTACAGCGCCGGCAGATGACCACCATTTTCGGTGACAACATCCACAACATCGCCATCGAAGGCAACTTCGACGATTGCCAGGAAATGGTCAAGGCCAGCTTCGCCGACCAGTCGTTCCTCAAGGGTACCCGCCTGGTGGCCGTGAACTCGATCAACTGGGCGCGCATCATGGCCCAGATCGTCTACTACTTCCATGCCGCCCTGCAGTTGGGTGGGCCGTCGCGTTCCGTGGCGTTCTCGGTGCCGACCGGCAACTTTGGCGACATTTTTGCCGGCTACCTGGCGCGCAACATGGGCCTGCCGGTCAGCCAGCTGATCGTCGCCACCAACCGCAACGACATCCTGCACCGCTTCATGAGCGGCAACCAGTACGTCAAGGAAACCCTGCACGCCACCTTGTCGCCGTCGATGGACATCATGGTGTCGTCCAACTTCGAGCGCCTGCTGTTCGACCTGCACGGCCGCAACGGTGGCGCAATTGCCGAACTGATGGCCAACTTCAAGCAGGGTGGCGGCTTCAGCGTCGAGCAGGACCGCTGGACCGAAGCCCGCAAGCTGTTCGATTCGTTGGCCGTCAGCGACGAGCAGACCTGCGAGACCATCGCCGAGGTGTTCGCTGCCACTGGCGAGGTCCTCGACCCGCACACCGCGATCGGCGTCAAGGCCGCCCGTGAGTGCCGCCGCAACCTGGACACGCCGATGGTGGTGCTGGGTACCGCGCACCCGGTCAAGTTCCCTGAAGCGGTAGAAAAGGCCGGTGTGGGCAAGGCACTCGAGCTGCCGGCGCACCTCAGCGACCTGTTCAGTCGTGAGGAGCGTTGCACGGTGCTGGCCAATGACCTGAAAGCGGTACAGGGCTTTGTCAGCCAGCATGGCAACCGTGGCAAGCCATTGTAACGGGTGTGCCTGGGGCTGCTGCGCAGCCCCGTCGCGATACAAGGCCGCTCCTGCAGGCAACCGCGTTGGCTTCAGCTGACGCGGTATAGCCAGTTCCCGCAGCTTAATCAGAATCATCCTATTCAGGCGGCATTCACCAGCGCCTAAATTAGCCGGTCCTCCCATCAGGAGCGGCTCATGCACCAGACCGTCGTGTTGATTCATCAGGCACGCCCATCGCACCAGATCCTGCTGCACCAGGCCCTCAACGCGCAAGGCGTGTTCGCTGTGCGCATCAGCGCGACCACCGCTGAACTGGATGCCCGCCTTGGCGCCGAACGCCGCCCAGACCTGCTGATTCTCGACCATGCCATGCCAACCAGGGCCGGCCGTGCCCTGCTCGCACGGCTGGCACAGGCCCGTGCCCTGTTGTTCGTCGGCCAGCCTGCGCCGCAGCGTTTCGACCTGGCCCAAGAGGCGCGCAAGCAAGGCCTGTGGGTACTCGCCGAGCTGCCCTGGCCGTTGT
>NZ_BCBD01000189.1:0-10009 GCF_001320345.1 Pseudomonas sp. NBRC 111127
CAGGCTTACACTGACTTGCTCGCGTCTTCAGTCTCGGGCGCCTGTTGCTCGGCCCCCTTCTCTTCCGCCTCGGTATCCTCTGCCGCCACCGGCGCCTGCATTACATCCTGCACGGTCTGCTCATCCACGCGCGGGTCCAGGGCCGCCGACAATGGCGAACCGGCCGCCGGCATCGCCACGTGACCAAGCGGTGCGTCCTGCACCTGGTGCAAGCCGGTAACCGCCTTCGGCCGGATGCGCCACACCAGCACCAGCGCAAAGAACACGAAGAAGGCATACAGCATCTGCGCGCCTAGCACCTTCATCAGCACGCCAGCCGCCAATGGCCCGATACAGGCGCCAACGCCGTAAGTCACCAGCAGCATCGCGGTCAACGACACCCGCCGCTCACTTTCCACGTGGTCGTTGGAAAACGCCACCGCCAGCGGATACAGGCAGAACTGCAACAGCGAAATTACGAAGCCGATGCCGAACAGCAACTCCAGCGGCACGCTGGGCAGTACTGCCAACGGCGCTGCCGCCAGTGCCAGGCCCACCGCCACGCTGCGGATCAGTACCGCACGGTCGTAACGGTCGGACAACCAGCCCAGCGGCCACTGCACCAGCAGGCCGGCAAAGATGCAACTACCCATGAACAGACCGATCTGCTCCGTGCTCATGCCCTGGCTGGAGGCATACAACGGCGCCAGGCCGTAGAACGAACCCACGATCAGCCCCGAGCCGAGCACGGTGCTGAGCGACTGCGGCACGCGCTTGATGAAGAACTTCGGCTCCATCGGGGCCGGGCGCAAGGGTGCCGGGTGAATACGCCGGGTCATGGCCACGGGCACCAGGCACAGGGCAAAGCACATAGCCACCAGCATCAGCAATTCCGGGCCAAGCGCCGGGTGCACCACCAAAATCAGCTGGCCGAGTACCAGGCCCAGGTACGAGGCAATCATGTACCCGCTGAACACCGCGCCGCGGTGCTTCACATCCGCCTGCTCGTTGAGCCAACTCTCGATGACCATGTACTGGCACATCATGCCCAGGCCAACAATCATACGCAGGCCGACCCACGCCGGCAGCCAGTTGGTCAGGCCATGGCCAAGCACCGCCGCGCCAACGATGCCGGCGCAGGTGGCATAAGCGCGTATGTGCCCGACCCGACCGATCAGCCGGTGGCCGACCTTGCCGCCCACTGCCAGGCCAAAGTAGTTGGCCGCCATCAAGGCACCTACCCACAAGCTGTCGACGTGGTCGGCGGCCAGGCGCAGGGCGAGGTAGGTACTGAGCAGACCCGAGCCGATCAACATCATCAGCGCGGCGAAATACAACGACTGAAACGGCTTCCATACATTTCGCATAGGTACCGAGGAGCTCCCTGGTCAGGTGGCGGGCTGCTAGCAGCATAAGGGCAAAACCCGCTCGGCGCAGGCCCCCTTGAGCGATTTGCCGCCATGGCGGCGTGTCCGGTGCAGGTGGTGTCGTGATCAGGCTGGTACTGCCAGCACGCGCTGTTTGGCACGGCTGCTGGCGACCTAGCCTTCGATGAATTCGCAGTTCAACAGTTCCCAAGGCAACGGCGCTGCATGGCTCACTCGCGCAAGGTCATGCCATTGGCTGGCAGCGGCAGGGCGGTTTTATAGCGCACCTGCTTCAGGGCAAAACTCGAGCGAATATTGGCCACACCCGGCAACCGGGTCAGGTAATCGAGAAACCGCTCCAGCGCCTGGATGCTGGGCAGCAGTACCCGCAGCAGGTAGTCAGGGTCACCGGTCATCAGGTAGCACTCCATCACCTCGGGCCGCTCGGCGATTTCTTCCTCGAAGCGATGCAGCGACTGCTCCACCTGTTTCTCCAGGCTGACATGAATGAACACGTTCACATCCAGCCCCAGCACTTCGGGGGACAACAACGTCACCTGCTGCCGGATCACGCCAAGCTCTTCCATGGCCCGCACCCGATTGAAACAGGGCGTGGGCGACAGGTTCACAGAGCGTGCCAGCTCGGCGTTGGTGATGCGGGCGTTCTCCTGCAGGCTGTTGAGAATGCCGATATCGGTACGATCGAGTTTGCGCATGAGACAAAATCACCGGTTTTTTTTGGTTATGCGGAATGTTTATCTGCCGCGCACGGCAAAGGCAATCAACTTGAGAGAAAAATTCTCCTGCCGGGCCACTAAGATGTAGGTGACGCTGACCTGCCAGTCACAAGCCGGCACTCAGCGGCGGCCGCTTCAAAGCTCACAAAAACAAATACCCGAGCGAGCGTAAAAAGCATGAACGAGTACGCCCCCCTGCGTTTGCATGTGCCCGAGCCCACCGGCCGGCCAGGCTGCCAGACCGATTTTTCCTACCTGCGCCTGAACGACGCAGGTCAAGCCCGCAAGCCCCCCGTGGATGTCGATGCTGCCGACACCGCCGACCTTTCCTACAGCCTGGTCCGCGTCCTTGACGAGCAAGGTAACGCTCAGGGCCCGTGGGCTGCAGACATCGACCCGCAGGTCCTGCGCCAGGGCATGCGCGCCATGCTCAAGACCCGGGTGTTCGACAGCCGCATGGTGGTTGCCCAGCGCCAGAAGAAGATGTCTTTCTACATGCAGAGCCTGGGCGAGGAAGCCATCGGCAGCGGCCAGGCACTGGCATTGAACCGCACCGACATGTGCTTCCCCACCTACCGCCAGCAAAGCATCCTGATGGCCCGCGACGTGTCACTGGTGGACATGATCTGCCAGTTGCTGTCCAACGAGCGCGATCCGCTCAAGGGCCGCCAGCTGCCGATCATGTACTCGGTACGCGAGGCCGGCTTCTTCACCATCAGCGGCAACCTGGCCACCCAGTTCGTGCAAGCCGTCGGCTGGGCGATGGCCTCGGCGATCAAGGGCGATACCAAGATCGCCTCGGCATGG
The DNA here is from genome assembly GCF_001320345.1 of Pseudomonas sp. NBRC 111127. Lineage (NCBI taxonomy): Bacteria > Pseudomonadati > Pseudomonadota > Gammaproteobacteria > Pseudomonadales > Pseudomonadaceae > Pseudomonas > Pseudomonas sp. NBRC 111127. The sequence continues at coordinate 2,891 of NZ_BCBD01000189.1, forward strand.
ATCGGCGACGGCGCCACCGCCGAGTCGGACTTCCACACCGCCCTGACCTTCGCTCACGTGTACCGGGCGCCGGTCATTCTCAACGTGGTCAACAACCAGTGGGCCATCTCGACCTTCCAGGCCATTGCCGGTGGCGAATCGACCACCTTTGCCGGCCGTGGCGTGGGCTGCGGCATCGCCTCGCTAAGGGTCGATGGCAACGACTTCGTTGCGGTGTATGCCGCTTCGCGTTGGGCCGCCGAACGCGCGCGCCGTGGCATGGGCCCCAGCCTGATCGAGTGGGTCACCTACCGTGCCGGCCCGCACTCGACCTCTGACGACCCGTCCAAGTACCGCCCCGCCGATGACTGGAGCCACTTCCCGCTGGGTGACCCGATCGCCCGGCTTAAGCAGCACCTGATCAAGATCGGCCACTGGTCCGAAGAAGAACACCAGGCCACCACCGCCGAATTCGAAGCGGCGGTGATCGCCGCGCAGAAAGAGGCCGAGCAATACGGCACCCTGGCCAACGGTCACATCCCGAGCGCTGCCTCGATGTTCGAGGACGTGTACAAGGAAATGCCCGACCACCTGCGCCGCCAACGCCAGGAACTGGGGGTTTGACATGAACGACCACAACAACAGCATCAACCCGGAAACCGCCATGGCCACCACCACCATGACCATGATCCAGGCCCTGCGCTCGGCCATGGATGTCATGCTTGAACGCGATGACAATGTAGTGGTGTACGGCCAGGACGTCGGCTACTTTGGCGGCGTGTTCCGCTGCACCGAGGGCCTGCAGGCCAAGTACGGCAAGTCGCGCGTATTCGACGCGCCGATCTCCGAGAGCGGTATCGTCGGCACCGCGGTTGGCATGGGCGCCTACGGTTTGCGCCCGGTGGTGGAAATCCAGTTTGCCGACTACTTCTACCCTGCCTCCGACCAGATCGTTTCCGAAATGGCCCGCCTGCGTTACCGCTCGGCCGGTGAATTCATCGCCCCGCTGACCCTGCGCATGCCCTGCGGCGGCGGCATTTACGGTGGCCAGACCCACAGCCAGAGCCCGGAAGCCATGTTCACCCAGGTGTGCGGCCTGCGTACGGTCATGCCATCGAACCCGTACGACGCCAAGGGCCTGCTGATCGCCTCGATCGAATGCGACGACCCGGTGATTTTCCTGGAGCCCAAGCGCCTGTACAACGGCCCGTTCGACGGCCACCACGACTGCCCCGTGACACCCTGGTCGAAACACCCGCACAGTGCCGTGCCCGACGGCTACTACAGCGTACCGCTGGACAAGGCCGCCATTGCCCGGCCAGGCAATGACGTGACCGTGTTGACGTACGGCACCACCGTGTACGTCGCCCAGGTGGCAGCCGAAGAGAGCGGCGTCGATGCCGAAGTGATCGACCTGCGCAGCCTGTGGCCGCTGGACCTCGAGGCGATTGTGGCGTCGGTGAAAAAAACCGGCCGCTGCGTGGTAGTGCACGAGGCCACCCGCACCTGCGGCTTCGGTGCCGAACTGGTGTCGCTGGTGCAGGAGCACTGCTTCCACCACCTGGAGGCGCCAATCGAGCGCGTCACCGGCTGGGACACCCCCTACCCTCACGCACAGGAATGGGCTTACTTCCCTGGGCCTTCGCGGGTAGGTGCGGCACTGAAAAAGGTCATGGAGGTCTGAATGGGCACGCACGTCATCAAGATGCCGGACATTGGCGAAGGCATCGCGCAAGTCGAGTTGGTGGAATGGTTCGTCAAGGTCGGCGACACCATCGCCGAAGACCAGGTGGTGGCCGATGTCATGACCGACAAGGCAACTGTGGAAATCCCTTCGCCGGTCAGTGGCAAAGTATTGGCCTTGGGCGGCCAACCCGGGGAAGTGATGGCGGTCGGCAGCGAGCTGATCCGCATCGAGGTGGAAGGCAGCGGTAACCATGTGGATGTGCCGCAGGCCACACAGGTGGAAACTGCAGCTTCGCCGGCAGCGCCGCAGGAACCCATGAAGCCGGCCGCCTGCCAGGCACCGGCCAACCACGAAACCGCGCCCATCGTGCCGCGTCAGCCGGGCGACAAGCCGCTGGCTTCGCCCGCCGTGCGCAAGCGCGCCCTGGATGCGGGTATCGAACTTCGCTACGTCCATGGCAGCGGCCCGGCCGGGCGCATTCTGCACGAAGACCTCGACGCCTTCATGAGCAAGCCGCAAAGCAGCACTGGGCAGGCGCCGAATGGCTATGCCAAGCGCAGCGACAGCCAGCAGGTGCCGGTGATCGGCCTGCGCCGCAAGATTGCCCAGCGCATGCAGGACGCCAAGCGCCGGGTCGCGCACTTCAGCTACGTGGAAGAAATCGACGTCACGGCCCTCGAAGCCCTGCGCCAGCAACTCAACAGCAAACACGGCGACAGCCGCGGCAAACTCACCCTGCTGCCGTTCCTGGTACGTGCGCTGGTGGTGGCGTTGCGTGATTTCCCGCAGATCAACGCGACCTACGACGACGAAGCGCAGGTCATCACCCGCCATGGTGCGGTGCATGTCGGCATCGCCACGCAAGGGGACAACGGGCTGATGGTGCCGGTGCTGCGCCACGCCGAAGCAGGCAGCCTGTGGGCCAACGCCAGCGAGATCACGCGCCTGGCCCATGCCGCGCGCAACAACAAGGCCAACCGCGAAGAACTGTCCGGTTCGACCATCACCCTGACCAGCCTCGGTGCGCTGGGCGGTATCGTCAGCACGCCCGTGGTGAACACGCCGGAGGTGGCGATCGTCGGCGTCAACCGCATGGTCGAGCGGCCGGTGGTGATTGACGGCCAGATCGTCGTGCGCAAGATGATGAACCTGTCCAGCTCGTTCGACCACCGGGTGGTCGATGGCATGGACGCCGCCCTGTTCATCCAGGCCGTGCGTGGCCTGCTCGAACAACCTGCCTGCCTGTTCGTGGAGTGATCATGCAACAAACCCTACAAACCACCTTGCTGATCATCGGCGGCGGCCCTGGCGGCTATGTCGCGGCCATCCGCGCCGGGCAACTGGGCATACCCACGGTGCTGGTCGAGGGCCAGGCGCTGGGCGGCACTTGCCTGAACATCGGCTGCATCCCGTCCAAGGCACTGATCCACGTGGCCGAGCGGTTCCACCAGGCAACCCGCTACACCGAAGCCTCACCGCTGGGCATCAGCGTGGCTTCGCCGCGCCTGGACATCGGCCAGAGCGTGGCCTGGAAGGACGGGATCGTCGACCGCCTGACAACCGGGGTCGCCGCCTTGCTGAAAAAACACGGAGTCAAGGTTGTGCATGGCTGGGCCAAGCTGCTCGACGGCAAGCAGGTCGAGGTCGATGGCCAACGTATCCAGTGCGAACACCTGCTACTGGCCACCGGCTCCAGCAGCGTTGAACTGCCGATGCTGCCGCTGGGTGGCGCGGTCATTTCCTCCACCGAAGCGCTGGCACCCAAAGCCCTGCCCCAACACTTGGTGGTGGTGGGCGGTGGTTACATCGGCCTGGAGCTGGGTATCGCCTATCGCAAACTGGGCGCGCGGGTCAGCGTGGTGGAAGCGCGCGAGCGCATTCTGCCGACTTACGACACTGAACTGACGGCACCGGTGGCCGAGTCGCTGAAAAAGCTGGGCATCGCCTTGCACCTGGGCCATACCGTCGAGGGTTACCGAGATGGCTGCCTGCTGGCCAATGATGGCCAGGGTGGGCAGTTGCGCCTGGAGGCTGACCAGGTACTGGTGGCGGTCGGCCGCCGACCACGCACCCGCGGCTTCAACCTGGAATGCCTGGACCTGAAAATGAACGGCGCCGGCATCGCCATCGACGAGCGCTGCCAGACCAGCATGCACAATGTCTGGGCCATCGGTGACGTGGCTGGCGAGCCGATGCTGGCGCACCGGGCCATGGCCCAAGGCGAGATGGTGGCCGAGATCATCGCCGGCAAAACCCGCCGTTTCGAGCCGGCAGCCATTGCCGCCGTGTGCTTCACCGACCCGGAAGTGGTGGTAGTCGGCAAGACCCCGGAGCAGGCCAGCCAGCAGGGCCTGGACTGCATCGTCGCGCAGTTCCCGTTTGCTGCCAATGGCCGGGCCATGAGCCTGGAGTCGAAAAGCGGTTTCGTGCGCGTGGTGGCGCGCCGTGACAACCATCTGATCGTGGGTTGGCAGGCGGTTGGCGTGGCCGTTTCCGAGCTGTCCACGGCGTTTGCCCAGTCGCTGGAGATGGGCGCATGCCTGGAGGATGTGGCCGGTACCATCCATGCCCACCCGACACTGGGTGAGGCGGTACAGGAAGCGGCACTGCGCGCCCTGGGGCACGCCCTGCATATCTGACACTGAAGCGGCCAAGGCCGATTTGGCCCGCTGCGCCGTGAGGCGCCGCGGGTCTTTTTTTACTCACGGGGCCGGCACAGGCTACTCGGCTATGACGTTCTTGCCATTACCCTTGGCCCGGTACAGCGCCTGGTCCGCCCGCGCCAGCAGCTCAACCTGGTCCTCACCGCCGCGCCGCTGCACCACGCCGTAGCTCATGGTCAGCTGGCAGTCGCCTACCGGCTCCAGCTGCTGTACGGCCTGGCGCAAGCGCGTTGCCACATCCAACGCCTCGCTCAGGGCGGTCTGCGGCAGCACGATGATGAACTCGTCCCCCCCCCAACGCGCCAACAGGTCAAAATCACGCAGGCAGCTGCGCAGGTTTTCCGCTACCTGCACCAATGCCCTGTCACCCTGCGCGTGGCCATAGCGGTCATTGATCGGCTTGAAATCATCCATGTCCATGGCAATCAGTGACAACGGCAGGCGAAAGCGCTGAGCGCGCTGACACTCCAGTTGCAGCTCCTTTTCCAGCCGATAACGACTGGCGACGCGGGTCAGGGCATCGCGTTCGGCCAGCTCGCGGTTTTCATCCAGCTGGCGCTGCAACTGCTGGTTGACCCAGGACAGTTCGCGGGTGCGTTCGGCAACCAGGCTCTCCAGCGATTGGTTCTTCTGTTGCAGCTGCGCAACCAGGCGCTTGCCAGCGTCAATGTTGCGGTGCGCACCGAGCATGCGTGCCACCGAGCCATCGGCGTTGCGGTCGATGATATAGCCAGTGTCCTCGATCCACAGGTAACTGCCATCCTGGCAGCGGCAACGGTACTCGATAAGGTAACGCTCGGTGCGCTGCTCGATGTAAGCCTCGAAATGCGCCATCACCCGGGGGTAGTCTTCGGGATGGATCACACTTTCCCAGGTGAATACCGAGTTGGCCTTGGAATGGTTGGCATAGCCCAGCATGGCGTACCAACCGGGGTTGCGATAAACGTAGCCGGTGTTGGCGTTCCAGTCCCAGATGCCATCGCTGACCAACTCGAACAAGGTGTGCAACTGCTGCTCACTGAAGCCGGCGGGCGCCGGCCTGGTTTCCTGATTCATGCGCTCTCCCTGATGCCCAGCAACTGCGTGCCCATCAAGGGGCTGCCGACATTATGTGTTTGCCGCAGGCGGCAAGATCATGTCTGTCAGTGGCAAGCATAAGCCTGGCGCTGGGAGACCGGAAGAGATCCAACGGCGTATATTTTTACCGGCCATGGCGGCCTGATCGGCGGCAAGCCTCAGGGCTTTGGAGAGGTAGGCAAACAGAGGGGGAAATGGCGTCCCAGGCAGGAATTGAACCTGCAACCTTCCCCTTAGGAGGGGGATGCTCTATCCAATTGAGCTACTGAGACGCAAACACCGGCAGCGAGCGCTGCACAGCGGGACGGCGAGCATGTTAACCAGCATGCCAGCGTTTGTCATGCCTGTACCGGGCTTTTTCGCGTAATCCTTTTCTGGCACTACGTCGCCCCGGGCAGCACGCCCGTTTCGCGCAGCAGTGTGAACAGGCCGGCGACCGCTGTTTCCAGGCGGTTGGAATTGTCCAGCACATGCACGGTGGGGTCGCTGGTGTGCTGTAAACGTGCATTACGGGCCAGGCGCTGCTCGATTTGCGCCGCCGTTTCCCGCCCGCGGGCCAACAAGCGCTCGCGCAGCACTTCGGGGCTGACTTCGACCAGCACCGCCAACAGGTCCGGGTAACGCGCACGGGCTTCGGCCAAATAGGCGCGCGAGCCATTGACCAGCACCGGCCTGCCCGCCTGCAGCCAGGCGTCCACCTGCACCGCAATGCCATAGTCCAGGCCATTGGCCTGCCAATGCATGGCGAACGCGCCCTGCGCGAGCAGGGCCGCAAATTGCTGCGGGGTAACGCCATGGGCCGCTTCGCCCCGCGCTTCTGCCGAGCGGGTAATGACCCTGCGGGCGATTTCCACGCCGGCGGCAGCCAGTTGCTCACGGGAAGCTTCCAGGATGGAATCCTTCCCGGACCCTGACGGGCCCATCAAAAATATCAGCCGCCCTGCCCCTGATCGGCGGTCGCTTGCGTCATGTTGCATAGCCACTATGCTCTATGGAGGGAACCCGGCGCATTCTAGGGGTTTTCCTGGTCTTTTGCTGTTTTTTACCAGTTTTTGACGGCAAAAGGCTGACGGTCAAGCGAGCCGGAGCATGTAAAACTTTTCAAACCAGTACTCATTTCTGATAATTGGTACTGGCACAAAGCCTTTACCCGGCTCACTATTTGTCACAGAATTGACGCCAAGGAAACGGCGACCTTGAGGCAAGATGAGCATCCAATTTTCACTGACGGTTGAACATTTTGTCGCCACGACGGTCGTATTTTCACCCCCGTGCGGCCAATTTGAGAACCGCTTCCCCTGAACCAAAATCCGGTCAATTTATATGCGCCCAATGAAACAGGCTATTTATTCGAGCCGCACCGCTGACAAGTTCGTCGTCCGCCTGCCAGACGGAATGCGTGAGCGCATTGCCGAGGTAGCGCGCAACCATCACCGCAGCATGAACTCCGAAATCATCGCACGCCTGGAGCAAAGCCTTATCCAGGAAGGCGCGTTGGGTGACGAGCTGAGCATGCGCCTGGACAGCCCGGAGCTGTCCCTGCATGAACGCGAGTTGCTGCAACGTTTCCGTCAGCTGTCCCACCGCCAGCAAAACGCCTTGGTTGCGCTGATCGCGCACGATGCAGAGATGGCAGCCGACGCTTCCTGAAGGTTGCCAGCGGATACAAAAAAGCCAGCGTCAGCTGGCTTTTTTGTGGGTCACTACAGGGAA
>NZ_BCBD01000190.1:0-9979 GCF_001320345.1 Pseudomonas sp. NBRC 111127
TCTGAGGGTAGCGCTGGAAAATCTGGCTGAGCAGGTCCTGGCCCAGATACTGGCTCTGCAACGGTTCTTTTGGTAGCAGCACAAGCAGCTCATCAAAGCGTTCCAGAAACAGCGCATGGCTTTCCTCGGGTACCTGTTCGGCGCTTTCAAGGGCGGCGAGGATGGTGCGCACATGTTCAAGTAGCTGAAAGTTGTAGCGCTGGTAGGGCGTGGTCACGGGTATGTCCTGATGCGGAGGGGTGTGGAGGTATTATACCGCGTTACCGTGCATCTGGCTGGGCCGAGAAGACTACCTGATATTTTTGTCAGTAGCGATGAGTCAGTGGGCTGTGGACAATGTAGAGAAATATAAAAGACCGATAAATCAGGAAGCCTCAAATGACTAGCCACACCTCGACATCGATACCCCTGGCGGTCCTTCGCTGCCCCGATAAGTTTTTTGCTAACTGCTGGAAGGCGCGCGATCCCCAGCGGTCCGAGTTGCCAGGAGAGTTGATTGCACTGGATAGGATAACTGCAGGAAACACCAGGAAAATAAAACAGGTCAGGATGGGACTGCCCAGGCTCCAGTTTATTCAATCAAATACAACGCCGATGCTGGCCCTTGAACAACGAGCGTTAGCTGAAGAAGAGGTTGTATTGCTCACCGAGCTAGGCGCTGGCGTTCCTTGGTTGAACTGCATCCGAAAGATAAATTTCCCCACTGATAGGGTGTTGCTCATCAAAATCCCCGATCACAAAATCATTTACAAGACCCTGCCGGGACGGGAGCTTACCGTCGCGTGGGGTGAGGGCGCAGACTACACCTACAGCGGTAATGACACCGATAAACGACTGTTGTCAGCGCATTACGAAGCGCGAAAGATAGTCGTTCTTTATCAGCTGCCACGTGCGCCACTTAACCAATATCTGCAGGACGTAGTATTGAAGCACACACCCAGCGAAGAGTTTTATTTGGATTACGCTATCATATCACCCTCGACTGCGGATTTGGACTGCTTTGAATCACACATGCAGGGCATCGCTCCGATAGCGGATATATGCGACGATCTGTTATCCCTTGTGACCCAAGGGTTTGCTTTTCCTGAAACCCTTCGTGAAACACCACCGCTAGACGTCGACTGGTTGCCGTGGTTGCTGGTGCCTCCGGGAACTGCGGCCTACGAACACCCTCACTACATCAAAATATTAGGGCTAAGCTCATTTCACTACACCCCATCCATCACTGTGAGCGCCGCCCCCCAGGGGGCTCTTGTCTCAGACGCACCGTCCGTCAGCCCTTTGATCAGCGTTGTTGGGAGTGGGTACGAAAAGCAGCCGCTTGAAATTTTTGCTTCAGGCCCTGTCCAAGTGAACTTCAGAGGTGAGCATGCTGGCAAGATCGATAAGGTCGGTGACATTTATTACTATGTGCCCCCGGCTAACCTGCAGCCTGCCATCAGGTACGAATCGGGCGGTAAGACCACCCAGTCGCCGGCGTTACTTGAATCGCTGACTAAACGGGCGGATGCGGATGTTGTTCAGGTTAGTGCAAATGGTGAAACTGCCTCATCAATGTTTGTTACACTGTATGCACGACAAACGCATTACATAAAGTTGTCATTGGTAAATTCGACAATGAAGCTTGAGCTCTGGTATTTCGATGCTGACCAAGGGCGGGCTATGCAAGTGCCTCAAGCTGAGACGGAGTGGTCGATAATCACCGGAAATGGTTCATTAGACAGTGCGGGTATATTTTTTTCAGCGCCACAACCTACGCCATTCACCGTGATTGCGGGGCGGGATCTAGGCAACCCTAGGCTCCTTTACTGGGCGGTCACAACCATCGCCGTCCCCCTCTATACACCGGCACAATTCGTAGCATTTTTTGATGATTGAACTGCCGTATCGTTAAAGGACAGATGACGCCGACGAGGCCTTGTGTGGCCTCGTCGGCGCTCTGCGGCGGCCGTTTACCGAACCTTGCCCTTAACCCGCTCTAAACTTTCTTTATCGAATGCATCCACATCAATGACCAGGCGTCGATGATGCTCTGCTTCTTGCAGGCGCTGTGCTTGTGCCGGCTGGAGTATACCGGCCCGGATCGCCGCCTCGAGGGGCCCTTCGCCTGCGGCAAGGCGCACCTTACCTTCACGTAATGTTTGCTGCACCTCCCTGGCCTGTGGCGATGTTTCGGCGATGAGGTCGTGGGCCATTTGCAGCGTAGCCACAGGGTCGCCCTCGGCGCTGGGTCTGAAGCATCCTGCCAGCAACTCCTCCAGGGCTGGATCGCCCCTGTGCCGACCAATCAACTCGGCTACCTCGGCATCCAGTTCATCGCTCGGCCGAATGGGAACACCAGCAGACGCAGTGCACAACCCACAAATCGGTTCGGGAAGTTATCGAGCAACCGGTCCAGGGCCTTCTCCGCCTGGCCAAGGCTTTCTTCCATGGCCCAACGTAGCAGCGGTCGCATGTGTTCCTGCGACCCGAGGTCGTGGTAGCGTTTGAGCGCGGCGCTGGACAGGTACAGGTAGCTCAGCACATCGCCCAGACGCGCACTGAGCCGTTCGCGCCGCTTCAGCGCGCCGCCGAGCAGCATCATGGAGAGGTCAGCCAGCATCGCGAACGCGGCAGCCTGACGGTTCAGTGCATGGAAATACCCTTGGCTCAAGGCATCGCCCGGCACCTTCTCAAAACAACTCAGGCCGATGCCGTGGATGAACGTACTGGCCGCATTGCCAGCGGCGAACATGATGTGCTGCATCAACAGGTCGTCGAACTCGCGCAGTGCCTGGTCGTGGTCCTGGCGCCCGGCCAGGGCCATTTCCTTGAGCACGAACGGGTGGCAACGGATGGCGCCCTGACCGAAGATCATCAGGTTGCGCGAGAGGATATTGGCACCCTCGACGGTGATGAAGATCGGCGCCCCCTGCCAGTTCCGGCCCAGGTAGTTGTTCGGGCCCATGATGATGCCCTTGCCACCGTGCACGTCCATGGCGTGCTGGATGCATTCTCGGCCGCGCTCGGTGAGGTGGTACTTGAGAATCGCCGACAGCACCGAGGGCTTTTCGCCCAGGTCCACGGCCTTGGCGGTCAGCAGGCGGGCGCTGTCCATCAGCCAGGCGTTGCCGCCGATGCGCGCCAGGGATTCCTGGATGCCTTCGAAGGCCGCCAGCGGCACATTGAACTGCTCGCGGATATTGGCGTACTGGCCGGTGACCAGGCTGGTGTACTTGGCCGCCCCCGTGCCGACGGCGGGCAGGGAAATCGAGCGGCCCACCGACAGGCAGTTCATCAACATCATCCAGCCCTTGCCGAGCATGGCCTGGCCACCGATCAGGAAGCTCAGTGGCACGAATACGTCCTTGCCGCTGTTGGGGCCGTTCATGAAGGCAGCGCCCAGCGGCAGGTGGCGCTTGCCGATTTCGACGCCGGGGGTGTCGGTAGGGATCAGGGCCAGGCTGATGCCCAGTTCTTCCTGCTCGCCCAGCAAATGGTCCGGGTCGTAGGCCTTGAAGGCCAGGCCCAGCAGGGTCGCCACCGGGCCGAGGGTGATATAGCGCTTTTCCCAGTTCAGGCGCAGGCCGAGGACTTCTTCGCCTTGCCATTGGCCTTTGCAGATGACACCAGTGTCGGGCATGGCGCCAGCGTCGGAGCCGGCCAATGGGCCGGTGAGGGCGAAGCAGGGGATTTCTTCGCCACGGGCCAGGCGCGGCAGGTAGTGGTTGCGTTGCTCATCGGTGCCGTAGTGCAGCAGCAACTCAGCGGGCCCCAGGGAGTTGGGCACCATCACGGTCGAGGCCAGGTCGCCGCTGCGGGTGGCCAGCTTCATCGCCACCTGGGAGTGGGCATAGGCGGAGAAACCTTTACCGCCATATTCCTTGGGGATGATCAGGGCAAAGAAACCGTTCGACTTGATATGCGCCCACGCTTCGGGCGGCAGGTCGAGGTCCTGGCCGATCTGCCAGTCGCTGACCATTGCGCAGAGCGCTTCGGTGGGGCCGTCGATGAAGGCCTGTTCCTCCTCGGTCAGCTTCGGTGCCGGGTAGGCGAGCAGGGTGCGCCAGTCGGGGCGGCCGCTGAACAGCTCGCCGTCCCACCAGACGGTGCCTGCGTCGATCGCTTCGCGCTCGGTTTGCGACATGGGCGGCAGGGTGCGCTGGAACCAGCTGAACACCCGGCCGGTAAATACCCTGCGGCGCCAGTCGGGCAGCGCCACCAGGGCCACCTTGAACGCCAGCACGATCCAGATCAGCGCCAGCAGCCAGCCGGGGGCGTTGCTGAAAATGCTCATCAGCAGGACGTAGGCCGCCACGATGCCGAGAATCTGCAGGGGCGCCAGGCGCCGGTGCGTGAGGTATGCCGCGCCGATCACCAGCACTACCAACCATAACAGCAACATAATCGGTCCTCCTTGGAACCAGGGGAGCTTGAACCGTCCCAGACAGCTTAGACGTAACGCCGTGAACGGCAGGGTCAGAACAGTGACAGGGTATGGCGGTGGGAGTTTCAGGATATTTTCAGCCTGTGCCGGCCTCTTCGCGGGCACGCCCGCTCCCACAGGGATATCACAGAGTTCGAGACGGGTGAGACACCTGTGGGAGCGGGCGCGCCCGCGAAGAGGCCGGTACAGGCGAGAAAACTCTGGAGTAGACTGTGCAGCCCTCCACATTCATAAGGACGTTGCCATGCTGAAGATCTGGGGCCGCAAGAATTCGAGCAATGTGCGCAAGGCGCTGTGGATTGCCCACGAACTGGGCCTGGACTTCGAGTCCATCGACGCCGGCGGCGCTTTCGGCGTGGTCAACGAGCCGCACTACCGCGCGCGCAACCCCAATGGCCTGGTGCCCCTGCTGGAGGACGGCGACCTGGTCCTGTGGGAGTCCAACGCCATCGTCCGTTACCTGTGCGCCGAGTACGGCGCCGAGCAAGGCTGGTACCTGGAAGACCCGCGCCAGCGCGCCCTGGCCGACAAGTGGATGGACTGGACCACCTCGGCCTTGGCAACCCCCTTCCGCCCGCTGTTCTGGGGCCTGCTGCGTACCCCGGAAGACCAGCGCGACTGGGTGGCGATCAACGCTGCGCACAAGCGCTGTGCCGAGCTGCTGGCGATGGCCGATGCTGCCCTGGCCCAGCAGCCGTATCTTTCCGGTGACCAGATCGGCATGGGCGACATCCCACTGGGGTGCTTCGCCTACGCCTGGTTCGAGCTGCCCATCGAGCGCCCGGCCATGCAGCATCTGGAAGCCTGGTACGCACGCCTCAAGGCACGCCCGGCCTACCAGGCTGCGGTGATGACGGCGCTGACCTGAATCGAACACCACGGCTGTTTCGATAGTCACTATCAATACACATGACTGTACTTGTGCGGCCAGGCCTTGCACCATTGGCCGCACTCACTGCGCCAGTGACGTTATCTGGCGTGTCCTGCACCTTATTCTTCGGTAAGTGACCCGCTATGAGTTCTGCCCTGTCCATCCGACAGCTCACCAAAACCTACGGCAACGGCTTCCAGGCCCTCAAGGGCATCGACCTGGACGTTGCCGAAGGTGACTTCTTCGCCTTGCTTGGCCCCAACGGCGCCGGCAAGTCCACCACCATCGGCATCCTGTCCACGCTGGTGAACAAGACCAGCGGCACGGTCAACGTGTTCGGCCATGACCTGGACCGCGAGCCCGCCGCGCTCAAGCGCTGCCTGGGCGTGGTGCCGCAGGAATTCAACTTCAACCAGTTCGAGAAAACCTTCGATATCGTGGTGACCCAGGCCGGCTACTACGGTATCCCGCCCAAACTGGCCAAGGAGCGCGCCGAGCAATACCTGACCCAGCTGGGCCTGTGGGACAAGCGCGACGTGCAGTCGCGTTCGTTGTCTGGTGGCATGAAGCGCCGCCTGATGATTGCCCGCGCGCTGATTCACGAGCCGCGCCTGCTGATCCTGGACGAACCTACCGCCGGGGTGGACATCGAGCTGCGCCGGTCGATGTGGAGCTTTCTCACCGAGCTGAACCAGAAGGGCATCACCATCATCCTCACCACCCATTACCTGGAAGAGGCTGAGCAGCTGTGCCGTAACATCGGCATCATCGACCACGGCACCATCGTCGAGAACACCAGCATGCGCCAGTTGCTGGGCAAGCTGCATGTCGAAACCTTCGTCCTCGACCTCAAGCAGGACCTGGCCACGGCGCCGGTGTTGCAAGGCTACCCTTGCCGGCTGCTGACCCCGCACACGCTGGAAGTGCAGGTGGACAAGGACATCGGCATTACCGCGCTGTTCGGCCAGCTGGCCCTGCAGAACATCGAAGTGCAAAGCCTGCGCAACAAGACCAACCGACTCGAGGAGCTGTTCGTGTCCCTGGTGGAAAAAAACCTGTCGAAGGTGGCCGTATGAGTGTGGAACTGCGTACCAACTGGGTCGCCCTGAACACCATCGTCTACCGTGAAGTGCGGCGTTTTCTGCGCATCTGGCCGCAGACCCTGCTGCCGCCTGCGATCACCATGGTCCTGTACTTCGTGATTTTCGGTAACCTGATCGGCCGGCAGATCGGTGACATGGGTGGTTTCACCTACATGCAGTACATCGTGCCCGGGCTGATCATGATGTCGGTGATCACCAACTCTTATGGCAACGTGGTGTCGAGCTTCTTCGGCAGCAAGTTCCAGCGCTCGATCGAAGAACTGATGGTGTCGCCGGTATCGCCGCACATCATTCTCGTCGGCTATGTGCTGGGCGGCGTGTTGCGTGGCCTGGCGGTGGGGGTGATCGTGACCATCCTGTCGATGTTCTTCACCGACCTGCAGGTGCATCACCTCGGCGTGACCGTGGCCGTGGTGCTGTTGACCGCGACCATTTTCTCGCTGCTGGGCTTCGTCAACGCGGTGTTCGCGCGCAACTTCGATGACATTTCGATCATCCCGACCTTCGTGCTGACGCCACTGACTTACCTGGGTGGGGTGTTCTATTCGATCAACCTGCTGCCGCCATTCTGGCAGACCGTGTCGCTGGCCAACCCGGTGCTGCACATGGTCAACTCGTTCCGCTACGGCATCCTAGGGGTGTCGGATATCAGCATTGGTACGGCCATCACCTTCATGCTGGTGGCCACCGCGGTGCTCTACCTGCTGTGTGTGCGCCTGCTGGTCAGCGGCCGCGGCATGCGCGCCTGAGGCCTTGCACCGGCATTGGCGCCGCCGCCACTGCCGGCCCACCCACCAGCGCCAGTACAGCATGGTGCCGAAGTAGCCAAGGATGCCCAGCACCACGCCGCACACCACCGAGCCGAGCAGGAAGGGTTGCCACAGCGTCGACAGCTGGTCGGTGATCCACTCGAAGGTCAGTTCGTCAGGCAATGTGCGCGGTGGTACCTGCATCAGCCAGGCGCCGGTCATGTAGGTGACGAAGAACACCGGCGGCATGGTCAGTGGGTTGGTCAACCACACCAGGCTGACCGCGATCGGCAGGTTGCCGCGTACCGGAATGGCCAGCGCGGCGGCCAGCAGCATCTGCGCCGGCATCGGGATCAGTGCCGCGAACAGGCCAACGCCCATGGCCCGCGCCACCGAATGGCGGTTCAGGTGCCAGAGGTTCGGGTCGTGCAGCAACTTGCCGAAAAAGCGTAAGGACTTGTGTTCCCGAATACTGGTCGGGTCCGGCATGTAGCGTTTGAAAAGTCGGCGCGGCATGTAGGCTCCCGGAGCGTTGACCCGGGCAGTATGCCCTTATTCCCGCTCAGCCTCGTTCAGAGTTTGTGACAATTGTTGAGCAAGCCGTGCCGGCAATTGGGCTATGCCTCAGAAGGTGATTTCGCTTCTGGAGCTCTACCTCATGCGCACAGGGATGTTGGCGCTTGTGCTCGGGCTGCTGTGCCTGGGCTTTCTTCCTGCATTGCCACCGGACGGGTGGTTGTGGGTGCTGGCGGCTTGCGCTGGCGTCTGCCTGTTCAGCCGCGGGTGGCCATTGGGCTGTTTTCTGTTGGGGCTGTGCTGGGCCAGCTGGTCTGCCCACCAGGCCCTGGATGACCGGCTGGCGGCCGCTTTGGATGGCCGCACCTTGTGGCTGGAGGGGCGGGTGGTCGGCTTGCCGGCGCGGACTGCGCACGGTGTGCGTTTCGAGCTGGAGGCCGCCCTTTCGCGCCGTGCCGAATTGCCACAACGCCTGCAAGTCAGCTGGTTCGACGGGCCGCCGGTACGGGCCGGCGAGCAGTGGCGGCTGGCGGTGACCTTGCAGCGCCCGGCCGGGTTGTTGAACCCGCATGGGCCGGACCGTGAAGCGCAGTTGCTGGCCCGGCGGGTCGGCGCTACCGGTACGGTGAAGGCGGGGCAACTGCTGGCGCCGGCCAGCTATGGGTGGCGGGACTCGCTGCGCCAGCGCTTGCTGGCGGTCGATGCCAACGGCCGGCAGGCCGCGCTGGTGGCCCTGGTGCTCGGCGACGGGGCCGGCCTGGCGCGGGAAGATTGGCAGACGTTGCAGGCCACCGGCACGGTGCACTTGTTGGTCATTTCCGGCCAGCACATTGGCCTGGTTGCCGGTTTGCTCTATGGCCTGGTCGCCGGGTTGGCCCGCTGGGGGCTGTGGCCCGCACGGCTGCCGTGGCTGCCCTCGGCCTGCGCGCTGGCCATGGGTGCGGCACTGGCCTACGGCTGGCTGGCCGGCGCGGGGGTGCCGGTACAGCGTGCCTGCCTGATGCTGGCCGTGGTGTTGCTCTGGCGGCTGCGTTTTCGGCACCTGGGGGCGTTCCTGCCATTGTTGCTGGCGCTGGTGGTCGTGTTGCTGGTCGAGCCGCTGGCGGCGCTGCTTCCGGGCTTCTGGCTGTCGTTCGGCGCCGTGGCCACGCTGGTGTTTTGCTTCAGCGCCCGCCTGGGGGCATGGCGGCCATGGCAGGCCTGGACGCGGGCGCAGTGGGTGATTGCCATCGGTTTGTTGCCGGTGCTGCTGGCCGTGGGCTTGCCGGTGAGCCTGAGTGCGCCGCTGGCCAACCTGGTGGCGGTGCCATGGGTGAGCCTGGCGGTACTGCCGTTGGCCTTGCTGGGTACCTTGTTGTTGCCGTTGGGTGGGGCTGGGGAGGCCTTGTTGTGGCTGGCAGGTGGCTTGCTGGATGTGCTGTTTCGGGTGCTGGCGCTGGTTGCGCAGCAACGCCCGGCATGGGTGCCGGCAGCCCTGCCGCTATGGGCCTGGCTGCTGGTCTGCCTGGGGGCTTTGCTGGTGCTGCTGCCCCGTGGCGTGCCGCTGAGAGGGTTGGGCGGGGTGATGCTGTTGGCCCTCTGGGTGCCGCGCGAGCCGGTGCCTTTCGGGCAGGTGGAGGTCTGGCAACTGGACGTCGGCCAAGGCTTGGCGGTGCTGTTGCGCACCCGGCATCACAATCTGCTGTATGACGCCGGGCCGGCGAGGGGCGACAGCGACCTGGGGGAGCGGGTGGTGTTGCCGACCTTGCGCAAGTTGGGGGTGAGTCACCTGGACGTGATGCTGATCAGCCATGCCCACGCCGATCATGCCGGCGGTGCTGGGGCGATACAGCGGGGTTTGCCGGTCGAGCGGGTTATCGGTGGGGAAGCGCTGGATGATGTTCAGTTGCAACCCTGTGCCAGTGGCGAGCAATGGGAATGGGATGGTGTGCGCTTCTCGCTGTGGCGCTGGGCGCAAGGGCGCAGCAGTAATGACCGCTCCTGTGTGTTGCTGGTCGAGGCGCAGGGCGAGCGGTTGTTGCTGGCCGGCGACATGGAGGCAGGGGCGGAGCGTGCCTGGCTGGCGGCAACCGACGCGCCACGCATCGACTGGCTGCAGTCGCCGCACCATGGCAGCCGCAGTTCTTCCAGCGAGGGGTTCATGCGTGCCACGGCGCCGCGTGGGGTGCTGATATCGCGGGGGCGCAACAATAGTTTTGGGCACCCGCATGCGCAGGTGGTGGAGCGGTACCGGCGGCATGGGGTGGTGGTGCATGACACGGCGGTGGAGGGGGCTTTGCGGTTGGTGCTGGGTGGGTGGGGGGAGGTTGAGGGT
>NZ_BCBD01000191.1:0-9960 GCF_001320345.1 Pseudomonas sp. NBRC 111127
TGTCTTCGCACTGGCGCACGGAAAAGGCCTTCTGCAACAGGCTGAGGCTTTCACGTATGGCGCCGGCGCTGGGGTATGGGCCGAAGTAACGGCCCTTGGCCTTTTTCGCGCCCCGATGAATACCCAGGCGGGGAAACTCCCCGTCAGACAAGAACACGTAGGGGTAGGACTTATCGTCGCGCAGCAGGATGTTGTAGGGCGGCCGCCATTCCTTGATCAGGTTCTGCTCCAGCAGCAACGCCTCGGTTTCGTTGGCGGTGATGGTGGTCTCGACCTGGGCAATGCGCGCAACCAGCGCGGCGGTCTTGGGGGCCAGGCCGGTCTTGCGGAAATAGCTGGCCAGGCGCTTTTTCAGGTTCTTGGCCTTGCCCACATAAAGCAGGCGGGCGTCGACGTCGAACATCCGATAAACGCCGGGGCGACCACTGCAGGTCGCCAGGAATGCGCTGGCATCAAAAACTTGGGACATGAGGTTTACAGGCTTGCGTCAACCATACCGTGGCGAACGGCCAGCAAGGTCAATTCGACGTCGCTGGTGACCGAGAGTTTTTCAAAGATCCGATAACGGTAAGTATTGACGGTCTTGGGCGAGAGGCACAACTTGTCGGAGATGATCTGCACTTTCTGGCAACCGACGATCATCAGGGCGATCTGGATTTCCCGCTCGGACAAGGCGTCGAACGGCGAGCCTTGTGGCTGGAACGGCTTGAGCGCCAGCTGCTGGGCGATCTGCGGGCTGATGTAGCGCTGGCCGGCAAATGCCAGGCGGATGGCCTGGACCATTTCATCGAGCCCTGCGCCCTTGGTCAGGTAACCGGCAGCGCCGGCCTGCAGCAAGCGCGTGGGGAACGGGTCTTCCTCGCACACGGTGACTGCAACCACTTTGATGTCCGGGTGGCTGCGCAACAGTTTGCGAGTGGCTTCCAGGCCGCCGATGCCGGGCATTTTCACGTCCATCAGCACCACGTCTGGCTTCAGCTCACGGGCCAGCTTGAGCGCCGACTCGCCCGAGTCCCCCTCACCCACCACCTGCAGGCCGTCAATGTCGGCCAACATGCGCGTAATACCGGTTCGTACCAGATCGTGATCATCGACGACTAAGACCCTAATCAAGCACACACCTCATCAGCAGGGCGATTGGATCCCGCCACCTTAACAAAATTTTTCACAGTGGGCCTAACGCATTACTTCCGTCAGAAAAGTCCGACGCTCAACTGTGAGAATCCATACTGTTTACCGGGGTTTAACATGACCCGTCAAGCGCGCCAGCAGGTAGGCAACGTGCCGGCTGATCGTCGATATGGATCCTTGATGCCTACGCCGTTCGCGCTGGACACGCCAGCGCCTGGCGATCACTCGATAGCGCGCTGCATACGCACGAAGCAATCGTCTTCGCCCATCTCGATAAACCCATGGCGCTGGTAAAGGCGGCGTGCCGGATTGCTGCGAAACACCATCAGCCTGAGCAGCGGCAACTGCCGCTGCCTGGCCCACAGTGCCAACTGCTCCAGCACCCAACTGCCAACACCGCGCCCGCGGTGCTCGGGGAGCAAATGCAACTCGCGGATGAACAGGGCCTGGCGGTCCTGGCTGAGGCTGCAGTAACCCAGCACCGCGGTGCCATCTGCCACCAGCCACTGCTCGCGCCAGCCCCAGGCCTGGTCGAAGGCGTCTTCCACCCAAAGCAGACCGTATTGGCCGTAATAAGGCAGCATGGCGCGGCGAGTCAGGTCGCGGGCGAAGGTGCAGTGGCTGGTAGTGGCAGGAATCAGTTGCAGGCACATGTCAATCAACGCTCACGGTCGCGGTTGACGTTGTGCCCGGGGCTGGCCAGCAGGGCAGCCCGGGCACCGATGCACGGAGGCGATCAGTAGGTTCGCCAGGTTGGCGAGGGGCCGGGTCAGGCCTCAGGCTGCTCGCCAGCAGGATCGGCGGCAGGGGCGGCAGCCTGTGCCTTGGCCTTCGCCCGGTTACGGCGTTCCTGGCTGCGGTGCCGCGCAGCCTGCTGCTTGGCATGCAGTGCCTGTGCAGCAGTCACGGTACCCGCGGCTTGGCCACTGAGGTCCAGGCGCGGTGCATTTTCGACCATGCTGGCCCAGTACCGGGCGCCGCGGCACCAGGTGGAAATACCCAGCTTCAGCTGTTCACGGGTAAGCCCGAGCAGCTCCAGGTGTTGCTCGGCATCCTTGAAGATACCTTCCTTGAGCGGCACCTTGGGGGCCGGGTTGACCGGGAAGGCCAGGGGAAAATGCTTCTGCAAAGGCCAGATCGCAGCGACCGCCGGATCCTGTTCGCGCGGCTTCGCCTGCGGGGACGGCTTGCGCTTTGGCTGTTTCGCGCTTTCGGCCTTTACCTGCTGTTTCTCCGCCCGCAGGCGGTCGCGTAGCTCTGCTAGTTGTTCAAAACCCATCGTTCAATTCACTGCTTGTGGTTGATTGCGGGGTGCAAGGATAACCCATGCAGCTACCCCAGTGTTTGCAGGTCATCTTTCCATCAGCTGAATACCCACAACACCCGCGTTGGTTTGCCGGTCAGGTTGGCATAACGAAAGCTGGCATGTGGCTGCAGCTGGAAACTGTCATTGGCGCGCAGGGTAACGGGCTCACCGCCGTCGAGCCACACGGTCAATTCGCCTTCGAGCACGAAACACCCCTGCTCTGAACTGTCGTCCAGGTACTCCTCGCCACTGCTCGCCCCAGGTTCAAGGTGGCTATCGAGCATGGAGAAGGCGCCACTGATGCTGGGGGATGCCAGCACGTCGGTGATGCCACCGGCCAGGTGCAAGGTGCGGCGCTCGTGCGGGCGGGTAACCCAGCCGAGCTCGCGGGGCTTGGCCAGCTTGTAGAAGTAGGCAGTCGACACACCGAGCTCTTCGCTGATGGCCGTCAGGTCGGCGACGGTCGGGCGCGATACACCGCGCTCGACCTGGGACAGGAACCCCACCGAGCGGCCGATACGCTGGGCCAGCTCGCCAAGGGTCAGGCCCTTGAACTTGCGCAGGTCGCGAATCAGTACTGCCAGGCCTTCGATTTCTTCGTGCACTTTCATAGTTGAATCGCGACGTTCGGACGGAAAAACAATGCCCTGAAAAGTACAGGATTCAACCTGCAAAGCAAAATGCTTCCAGGCCTTGCGCGTGCCAGCCAGGCAAACCGGGGCCGCTTTGCAGCCCCGCTGAGGCTACCTGCCGCTCAGCGAACAGCCTCATACGTGAGGTCGAGGCATTTGCGCGCCTTTGCCACCAGCTCGTCGATCTCGGCAAGGCTGATCACCAAAGGCGGCGCGATGATCATGGTGTCGCCCACCGCGCGCATGATCAGGCCGTTGTCGAAGCAGTGCTGGCGGCAGATCATGCCCACGCCTTTGCCTGGGTAGCGGGTGCGGCTGGCCTTGTCTTTTACCAGCTCGATAGCGCCCAGCATCCCCAGGCCACGCACCTCACCGACCAACGGGTGGTCGGCCAGCTCACGCAGGCGCTGCTGCAGGTAAGGCGCAGTCTTATCCTGCACCTGCGTGATGATCTGCTCGTCGCGCAGGATGCGCAGGTTCTCCAGCGCCACCGCCGCGGCCACCGGGTGGCCGGAATAGGTAAAACCGTGGTTGAAATCGCCGCCTTCGCTGACTACCCGCGCCACCTCGTCACGCACGATCACGCCGCCCATCGGGATGTAGCCCGAAGTCAGGCCCTTGGCGATGGTCATCAGGTCGGGCTCGAGGTCATAGTAGTCAGTACCGAACCACTGCCCGGTACGGCCAAAGCCGCAGATCACTTCATCGGCCACGAACAGGATGTCGTACTTGGCAAGGATCTGCTTGACCTTCGGCCAATAAGTGTCCGGCGCAATGATCACACCCCCGGCACCCTGGATCGGCTCGGCGATGAAGGCTGCGACGTTGCTTTCGCCCACCTCCAGAATCTTGCGCTCCAGTTGCTCGGCCGCCCACACGCCGAAGTCGGCCTCGGTCATGTCGCCGCCTTCGCCGAACCAGTACGGCTGCGGGATATGCACGATATCCGGGATCACCCCGCCCTGCTGGTGCATGCCGCTCATGCCCCCCAGGGCAGCGCCTGCCACGGTAGAGCCGTGGTAGCCGTTGATACGGCCAATGATCACCTTCTTGTCGGGCTGGCCTTTCAGCGCCCAGTAGTGGCGCACCATGCGCAGCACGGTGTCATTGCCTTCGGAACCGGAGCCGGTGAAGAACACATGGTTCATGCCTGGCGGGGCCAGGTCGGCGATCGCCTTGGCCAGCTCCAGCGCCGGTGGGTGCGCGGTCTGGAAGAACAGGTTGTAGTACGGCAGCTGCTTCATTTGCTGGCTGGCGACCTCCGCCAGCTCATCGCGGCCATAGCCGACCGCCACGCACCACAGGCCAGCCATGGCATCGAGGATCTTGTTGCCCTCGCTATCCCATAGGTATACGCCCTTGGCCTGGGTGATGATGCGCGGGCCTTTCTCGGCCAACTGTTTCACATCGCTGAACGGCGCCAGGTGGTGGTCGCGGCTAAGCGCTTGCCAGGCCTGGGTCTGCGAATTCTGTGCACTCATTGTCTTCACTCCGTCAGGTCGCGCAGGCGCGCTGCGCGGTGGGGTTGCTTGCGGTTCTGGCGCAGCAGCGAGCGCTGGCGGCAAGCCGCGCCGAACGCCTGGAACAGGGTCAGGTACTGCGGGTTGTCCATGACCTGGTACTCGGGGTGCCATTGCACGGCCAGGCTGAAGCCCTGGCCGTTGCCCAGCGAGATTGCCTCCACCAGGCCGTCGGGCGCCAATGCCTCCACCCTCAACCCCGGCGCCAGCACATCGATGCCCTGGCCGTGGATGGAGTTGACCTCGAACACTGCCGGCAAGCCCAGGCGCTCGAGCAAACCACCCGGCTGCACATGCATGGTGTGGCGCGGGCCATATTGCTTGTCGATGGGCTCGCCCGCGCCTTCGCGGTGGTCCATGAATGCGCCAGCCTCATGCACGTTCTGGTGCAGGGTGCCGCCCAGTGCCACGTTCATTTCCTGAAAACCACGGCAGATGCCCAGCACCGGCACGCCGGCGGCGATCGCCGCGCGCATCAGCGGTAACGTGGTGGCGTCCCGCAGCGGGTCATGCTGGGTGCCCTCGGCACTGGCCGCGCCGTGGTAGTGAAACGGCTCGATATTGGACGGCGAACCGGTAAAGATCAGCCCGTCCACCACCTCAAGGATGTCGGCGCTGTCGAGCAGCTCGCCCAGGCTGGGTATCACGATGGGCAGGCCGCACGCCGCCATGGCTGCCGCACGTGCATACTTCTCGGCAATGGTCTGGGTGGCATGCTGCCCGCTCATGGTGGTGCAAGCGGTGATGCCGATCACGGGCACACGTGGCATAGCGTCCTCCGGCAATGGGTATTGCGCGTGGTTTAGGTTGGCAAGGGATGGGGGCGAACCGCAGGCGCTACAGGAACCAGCGATACTCGCGGGCATCGATGTGGCGCATGAAGTCCAGTTGCTCCTGGTACTTGTTTTCGCAGTAGACCATCACGAACTCGCTGCCCAGGCCTTGCTCCAGCACCGGGTGATGACGCATGGCGGCCAGGCCGCTGAGCGGGTCCTTGGGGAAGTCGATGCCGCTCTGGCGGTCGTCGTTCAGCGGGGCGATGGGCTCGACGCCCCGCTCCAGGCCGTACTCCATGCCGGTGAGAATTGCCGCCAGCACCAGGTACGGGTTGGCATCTGCGCCTGCCAGGCGGTGCTCGATGCGCAGGTTGCGCGGGTCGGATTCGGGGATGCGAATGCACGCATCACGGTCTTCGAAGCCCCAGCTGGCCTTGCTCGCGGCGTTGACCATGGCACCGTAACGGCGGTAGGCGTTGTGGTTGGGGGCAAAAATCGGCATACAGTGCGGCAGCAGTTCCAGGCACCCCGCCACCGCATGGCGCAGCTTGCGCTGTTCGGCAGCGGCAAGCAGGTTGTTGCCGTCGTTGTCGTACAGGCTGACGTGCACGTGCATGCCGCTGCCTGGCGCATCCAGGTAGGGCTTGCTCATGAAGCTGGCACGGTAGCCGTGCTTCAGGGCAATGCCCCGGGTACTGCGGCAGAACAGTGCCGACCAGTCAGCCGCGGCAAGGGCATCGTCGCTGTGCGAGAAGTTGATTTCGAACTGGCCTGGGCCCAGCTCGGCAGTGATCACGTTCGCCGGCACGCCTTGCTCATTGGCGCCATCGACCATTTCATGCAACACCGAGGAAAAGCGCGAGAGGCGCTCGATGTGCATGTTCGGCTGGTCGTCTGCGTCGCCGGTGGCAGTGTCACGCGGGTAACGGGGCAAGCCGTTGTCCAGCGCGCGATCGAACAGGTAGAACTCCAGTTCGAACGCCACCACCGGGCGTATGCCACGCCTGGCCAGGCGCTGCAGCACGCGGGCCAGCACTTCCCGTGGCTCGAACTCGATCGGTTTGGCGGTGCCGTCGGAGGTGATCAGCATCTGGGCGATCGGCTCTTTTTCCCAGCGCACCGGCTTCAGCGTACCTGGCACCAGCCGCCGTACGGCATCCGGGTCGCCGTCGGCAAAGCAGTAGTCACCTATGGGGTAAAGGCCGCCCTGGGTACCCAGCAGCACGCAGTTCTGCGGTAGCTTCAGCGGTGCCCCAGCTGCAACCTTTTCCAGCATGTCGATGGGGTAGCGCTTGCCGTAGAAATGCCCGGGAATGTCCAGCGCAATCAGGTCGACATAACGTATGGCCGGGTGCTGCGCCCGAAACGCACGCACTTCAAGCAGCAGATCCGCAGAGGGGGCACTCATGTTCTTGTCCTTGTGAGGTGAACCAACTCAAGTGAAGACTCGCCCTTGAATGCCGCCAGCGTTTGCAAGGGCTTCAACCTCTGGCACGCCTTCAATAGCCTGGGCGCTCGTGAAATTTTCGCAGATATTTTTCATGAAAAAATACATTAAAAATTTCACGAGTCAAGATCATCTGCGTGCCGCCGGTCTGCGTCTGCGCGACTTGGCCCCTGCCAAGCGCAACAAGCCAGTAGCTTAACTACTGGCTCTGAGAAGCTTGACTGTCTCACTTGCCACTCTAGGGCGCTGCTATGGTGGAAGCACTTACGCAATCAAATGAACGCCAACCTGGGAGGCAGCATGACAGTAGACAAAGTTGCAATTATCACGGCTGGTGGCAGCGGCATGGGTGCCGCCGCAGCTCGGCGCCTGGCCGCGGATGGCTTTAACGTGGGCATCCTTTCTTCATCGGGCAAGGGCGAGGCCCTGGCCGCGGAGCTTGGCGGCATCGGCGTTACCGGTAGCAACCAGTCGGTTGAAGACCTGCAGCGCCTGGTAGACGCTGTGGTCGGCAAATGGGGCCGCATCGATGTGCTGGTCAACAGCGCGGGGCACGGCCCACGTGCGCCCATCCTGGAGATCAGCGACGAGGACTGGCACAAAGGCATGGACACTTACCTGCTCAATGTCATTCGCCCGACACGCCTGGTGACGCCCTACATGCAGCGGCAAAAGGGTGGCGTGATCATCAACATCTCTACCGCCTGGGCATTCGAGCCGAGCGACCTGTTCCCCACTTCCGCGGTGTTCCGCTCGGGGCTGGCGGCCTTCAGCAAGATCTTCGCCGACACCTACGCCGCCGATAACGTGCGCATCAACAACGTGCTGCCGGGCTGGATAGACAGCTTGCCGGCCACAGAGCAACGCCGCGACAGCGTACCGCTCAAGCGTTACGGCACCCCCGAAGAAATTGCCGCCACCATCGCGTTCCTTGCCAGCGAGGGTGCTGCCTACATGACCGGGCAGAACATCAAGGTCGACGGCGGCCTGACGCGTAGCGTGTGAGGCTGCTGACGAGGTAAGCGCGCCTCGTCACTTGCCGGCGATCGATGGGCTTGCCACGCAACGTTGGGCGTTCAAGTAACGCGAGTGCTTCAGCCACGCCTGCTGCGGGTAGTAGGCGAACACGTAGCTGCCGCGTTGCAGCGTGTGGATCAATTTCTCGGCAATCGCCGGGCGCACGGCAGGGCAACCCTGGCTGCGCCCGAGGCGGCCGAGGCTAGGCACCACGCTGGGGTCGGCGTACGCTGCGGCGTGCATGACGATCGCCCGCGCCATGCTGTTGTCATTGAACCCTGGCTCCAGCCCCTGCAGGCGCAACGAGCGCCCGTGCTTGCCATTGTAGGCCTGGCCGGTTTCATAAAGGCCGACGGAGGACTGGTAACTGTTCGGCGCGTTGGAAAACGCGTTCGGCAGATCGGCGCCGCTGTTCTTGCCATGGGTGACCCACTCTTCGAACAACAGCTGCCTGGCGCGCAGGTCGAACACCCACAAGCGCTTGTCACGCGAGGCCCTGGAATAATCGATAACGGTCAGCAACTTGTCCCCTTCCCCCTGGCTCGCACAGTGATAGGCGGTAAGCGCCAGGGCCAAGGTCGCCAGACTGGCGGCGGGTGCCAACCGCTGCAGCTCGGCAGCACTGGGCAGCGACTGCGCCTGAGTGCTGTGCCAGGCACCGAGAATGAACAGGCCGGCAATGGCCATCGCAAGCCGCACAGCGCGGCGCACTGAGGTGAACATCGATACGGATCCCTGTTGGAAAACGGGCCTGTCCAGCCGTTGCTTGCAGCCAAATGCGGCTACTGTGTTCGCTTTCAGGCCATTTGCCGATCATTTGCTGACCAATGGCCTGAGTGTATCTGCGTTGTTTACAGCAAGCGCCTCGGCTTGGCGCACGGGGTAACAAATGCGCACCTGAAATGTGCACAAAATTCCCAACTCAAATACGCGCCCGCTAGGCAATGATCGGCTAGCGACCGCGAACCCGCTGGAATTACCTGCGCCTGATCGATTGGTACGAATCTTGTTTGTATACAAATCCAAAAACAAAAGTACACAACCATCATGGAGTCCCGATGGCGTCGATTTCGCGTTCCGATGTTAGCCAGCTTGATGCACGCCCCACCGCCACGGCGGACCCGGGCCAGGTGACATTGAGCCCGCGCCTGTACAGTGCCGACCTGGCCCCTACCCGTGCCGCCAAGCGCACTTGGGGTCGCTACAGCCTGTTCGCGCTGTGGACCAACGACGTGCACAACATGGCCAACTACTCGTTCGCCATCGGGCTGTTCGCCCTGGGCATGAGCGGGGCGCAGATCCTGGCCGCCTTCGCCCTCGGTGCCTTGGTGATCTACGGCTTGATGAACCTGTCCGGCTACATGGGTCAGAAAACCGGCCTGCCCTACCCGGTCATGTGCCGCATCAGCTTCGGCATCCATGGTGCCCAGATTCCGGCACTGATCCGCGCGGTGATCGCCATTGCCTGGTTCGGCATCCAGACCTACCTGGCTTCGGTGGTGCTGCGTGTACTGCTCACCGCCATCGCCCCAGAACTCAAGGCCTACGACCAGAACAGCATCCTCGGGCTGTCGAGCCTGGGCTGGGTCACCTTCCTCGGCATCTGGTGCGTGCAGGTGGCGATCTTCGCCTACGGCATGGAAATGGTGCGCCGCTTCGAGTCGTTGGCCGGGCCGATCATTCTGGTCGCCTTCGCCAGCCTGGCCGGCTGGATGTACTGGCGCAGCGGCTTGTCGATCGCCTGGTCCAGCGGCAATGCCCCGACCGGTTCGGCCATGTGGCTGAAAGTGCTCGGCGCTGCTGCGCTGTGGGTCTCGCTGTACGGCACCATGATTCTCAACTTCTGTGACTTCACGCGCAATTGCCCGGACCGGCGCACCATCAGCGTAGGCAACTTCTGGGGCCTGCCGGTGAACATGCTTGGCTTTGCCCTGATTGCGGTGGTACTGGCCGGTGCGCAGTTCAGCATCGATGGCAAGCTGGTGCAGAGCCCGACCGAAATCGTTGCGGCCATCCCCAACACCGCCGGCCTGGTATTGGCTTGCCTGGCTTTCCTGATCGTGACCGTGGCAGTGAACATCATGGCCAACTTCGTCGCCCCGGCCTACGTGCTGACCAACCTGGCACCCAA
>NZ_BCBD01000192.1:0-9925 GCF_001320345.1 Pseudomonas sp. NBRC 111127
GAACTTGATGATGCGAACCTTGTCGTGGCGGCCTTGCGAAACGACTTCGGCCACTACTTTAGCGCCAGCAACAACTGGAGCACCGATGGTGACTTCTTCACCGTTGGCGACCAGCAGGACGCGATCGAAAGTCACGGATTCGCCAGTGGCGACTTCCAGTTTTTCGATCTTGAGGAATTCACCTTCAGCGACTTTGTACTGCTTGCCGCCGGTAACGATTACTGCGTAAGACATGGTATTTCTCCGATAATCCTGCTCACCCAGCGCTTTATATGATGAGTATTGGCTGGCATGGCTGCACAGGGCTGGAACGGCCCGGCGCAATTGCGTAAGGCAGGTGCTGCCCAGGAAGTTAGGGTGCGCGATTGTACGCAACCACGGTTTTGCTTGCAAGTGCCGCCCCCGGCCAGCTGGCACCGCGCCTTGACACACCGGGACCTGCGACCTAGCATGCCGCGCAACCTCACTGGAGCAGCCGATGCAACCCCAAACCTTCTACCGCGCGGTAGCTGATGATTTCAGCGCCGTCGACGAGATCATCAAGAAGCAGCTGACCTCGCGCGTGCCGCTGGTATCGAAGATCGGCGACTATATCACGTCCGCCGGCGGCAAGCGCCTGCGCCCCCTGCTGGTCCTGCTGTGTGGCAAGGCCCTGGGCCGTGAAGGCGACGACCTGCGCCTGCTGGCTGCCACCATCGAGTTCCTGCATACCGCCACCCTGCTGCACGACGATGTGGTCGACATGTCCGGCATGCGCCGCGGCCGCTCCACCGCCAATGCCCTGTGGGGTAACGCGCCGAGCGTGCTGGTGGGTGACTTCCTTTATTCGCGCTCGTTCGAAATGATGGTCGAGCTGGGCTCGATGCCGGTCATGCAGATCCTGTCCAAGGCCACCCGGGTGATTGCCGAGGGTGAGGTGCTGCAGCTGTCGCGGGTACGCGACGCCAGCACCACCGAGGAAGTCTACATGGAGGTCATCCGTGGCAAGACGGCCATGCTGTTCGAAGCCTCCACCCACAGCGCCGCGGCGCTGGCCGAAGCCACGGACGCGCAGCGCGAAGCCCTGCGAACCTTTGGCGACCACCTGGGCGTGGCCTTCCAGCTGGTCGACGACCTGCTGGACTACAAGGGCGACTCGCAGACGCTGGGCAAGAACGTTGGCGACGACCTGGCCGAAGGCAAGCCTACCCTGCCGCTGATCTACACCATGCGCGAAGGCACTGCCGAACAGGCGGCGCTGGTGCGCCAGGCCATTCAGAAGGGCGGCCTGGAAGACCTCGAGCAGATTCGCGTGGCAGTCGAGGAATCGGGTGCGCTGCAGTACACCGCAGAGCTGGCTCGTGATTACGTGAAGCGCGCCATTGCATGCCTTGAGGTGCTGCCAGCCAGCGAGTACCGCGATGCGCTGGTTGAGCTGAGCGAGTTTGCAGTCGCGCGCACGCACTGACACACCGAGCCCGCGGTTGCTTTTGTCCGGACATAATCCCTTCTGGAAAAATACCTTTTACAATGCGGGCTTTCTACCGCCCGTCTGTTTGTTTGAGGAACCGAAGTGAGCACTCTGCCACCCTGCCCGAAATGCAATTCCGAATACACCTATGAGGATGGCACTCAGCTGATCTGCCCTGAATGCGCCCACGAGTGGTCGGCCAGCGGCGATGCCGAGGCTGCCAGCGACGAGGTGGTGAAAAAGGATTCGGTCGGCAACATCCTGCAGGATGGCGACACCGTTACCGTGATCAAGGACCTGAAGGTCAAGGGTTCATCCCTGGTGGTCAAGGTCGGCACCAAGGTCAAGAACATCCGCCTGTGCGATGGCGACCACGACATCGACTGCAAGATCGACGGCATCGGCGCCATGAAGCTGAAGTCCGAGTTCGTTCGCAAAGTCTGATTACATGAATTCCGCCAATTGGCGCTTGCTATCCTGATAATAAGAATTATTCTCATTGGAATCGATTTCCAAGGAGAGTAGCCATGACTTATCTGATCGACGCCTGGCTGGACCGCCCTCACCCTTACCTGCGCATTCTTCATCGGGAAACCGGCGAAGTGTGCGCGGTACTCGAAGCAGAAGCGCTCGACGAACTGCGTGACCAGGGCGACCTGGACATGAGCGGGTTGAATTCGAGTGAACCGGGAGTATTGAAGGAGCTGGTGCGGAATCTGTTTCTGTTCTGCTATGCGCGGGCGTTGCGCCCTACGGGAACAGACTGGAACTGAGGTTTTCAGGCCCGGCCTCATCGCTGGCAAGCCAGCTCCCACAAGTACTGCTAACGCGACACCTGTGGGAGCGGGCGAGCCCGCGAATGGGCCGCAAAGCGGCCCCGGCGATCTTACAGAACGTCGAGCAGCTCGACGTCGAACACCAGCACGCTGTGCGGCGGGATGCTGCCCACGCCTTGGGCGCCGTAAGCCAGCTCGCTCGGCACGTACAGGCGCCATTTGCTGCCTGCGTTCATCAGCTGCAGGGCTTCGGTCCAGCCAGCGATCACGCCGCCGACCGGGAATTCAGCCGGCTGGCCACGCTCGTAGGAGCTGTCGAACACAGTGCCGTCGATCAGGGTGCCGTGGTAGTGCGTGCGCACGTTGTCTTCACGGCTTGGCTTGGCGCCGTCGCCGGCAGTCAGCACTTCGAACTGCAGACCGGAAGCCAGGGTAGTGATGCCGTCACGCTTGGCGTTCTCGACCAGGAATTCCTTGCCCGCGGCAGCAGCGGCTTCGGCCTTGGCCGCCGCTTCGGCTTGCATCACTTCGCGGATGACCTTGAAGCTGGCCGACAGGTCGGCTTCGCTGACGCGGCTGTCGGCGCCGTTGAAAGCGTCGGTCAGGCCGGCCAGGATCGCTTCCAGGCTGACGCCTGGTGGTGGGTTGTCGCGCAGCTGGCCGCCCAGCTGACGGCCAATGCCGTAGCTGACGCGGGTTTCGTCGGTGGACAGGTTGAGTTCGGACATTGTCGTGCTCCACTGCAGGGCGCAGTGCAGCCGCGCCCTTGATGAAAAGGGCGAGCAGCCTAGCACACTGGGCCGCCGCGAGCAGCTACCAGGCCGAACGCTGCGCGCGCGAACAGCCCTGTACAACTCAGTGCTTGGTCAGCTTGTCCAGGTAGCCCATGCAGAACGCCGAAACCACGAAGGTCATGTGAATGATCACGTACCACATCAGGTAGTCGGTGGAGATGTTCTGTGCGTCCATGAACACGCGCAGCAGGTGAATGGACGAAATGGCCACGATCGATGCGGCCACCTTCATCTTCAGCGACGAAGAGTCCATTTTGCCCAGCCAGTTGAGCTTTTCCTTGCTTTCGTCGATGTCCAGTTGCGAGACGAAGTTCTCGTAGCCAGAAATCATCACCATCACCAGCAGGCCGCCCACCAGCGACATGTCGATCAGCGACAGGATCACCAGGATCAGGTCGGCTTCGCTGAGGGCGAAGACGTTGGGCAGGACGTGGACCACTTCCTGGAAAAATTTCAGCGCCAGGGCCAGCAGGCCGAGTGACAGGCCGAAGTAGATCGGGGCGAGCAGCCAGCGCGAGGCATACATCGCATTTTCGAGGATACGTTCCATTAAGTTCGGGACTCATCAGGTGACTAAAAAAGCGACGGCGAGTATAGCCAGCCACCTGTTGCAGCAAAAGCCCGATCCAGGCGACCACGATCCCCTGTAGGTGCGGCCTTGCGTCGCGATCGGGCCGCAAAGCACCCCAGCGTACGCTCAGGTCTCCGGATGAAACTGGTAATCCCCCAGGTTCCGGCAGCGCTCGCCGTTGATCCGGCGCAGCTGCGCCTGCAGGTGCAAGCACCAGATCTGCGGGTCTTCTGCCACCTGGTACCCGTGCAACGTCAGGCTATCGACGATGGCATGCAGCACCGACTCGGCCACCATTGGCCCATGGAACGGCCCTTGGGCCTTGATTGCAGAGGGTTGTTCACCGGCCATGCCGGCGGCGAACAGCAAGGTCCACATGCCGGTGTCGCCGGCCAATGGGCGGATGCTGCATTCGATGCGGGTCACCAGGCCCAGGCACTGGCGTGTGAGGCTGAGGTTGCGCATGGCCGCGTCCCCTCCAATGAGCCTTGTTCAGCCTGAAACCCTCAGGCTGTTTCCATCCTGAACGCTGTTCCTTCCTTAAGTTCCAGCATAGAAGAGCAAAACAGAAAGTTGGAAAACCGGCGCTGAACGGTAGCACATGGCCGCCAGCGCCGGTTTATTGACTTAGGCGGGCTTGGCCTGAGCGATGACTTCCTCAAGGCGCTCCTTTTCCGCCTTTTCGATCTCTTCCTCGCTGATCATCTCGGCAATTTCCCGTAGGCGCTCCACCACCCGGGCGTTGACACTGCCCTCGGTGAACTGGCCCTTGTCATCCAGCACGCCGGCCTCTTCGCCCACCAGCAGGCTGAGCGCCTCGTCGGCCTGGCTGACGGCGTAGACGTGGAACATGCCGTTTTCCACAGCCTGCAACACACGCTCGTCCAGCATCAGGGTAGCCACGTTGGCACGCGGGATGATGACCCCCTGCTCGCCCGTCAGGCCACGCGCTTCGCACAGGCGGAAGAAGCCCTCGATTTTCTCGTTCACCCCACCCACGGCCTGCACTTCACCAAACTGGTTGATCGAGCCAGTAATGGCGAAACACTGCTTGAGCGGTGTACGCGACAAGGCCGAGATCAGCGTGCACGCCTCGCCCAGCGAGGCGCTGTCACCGTCCACATAGCCGTAGGACTGCTCCAGGGCGATACTCGCGGAAATCGCCAACGGGAATTCCTGGGCGTAGCGGCTGCCCAGGTAACCGGTGAGGATCATCACCCCCTTGGAGTGGATCGGCTGGCCCAGGTTGACCTCTCGCTCGATGTCGACGATACCGCTGCCGCCCGGGTATACCGTGGCCGAAATACGTGCCGGCATGCCGAACGCCGAATCGCCGACTTCCAGCACCGTCAGGCCGTTGCACTTGCCGATCGCCGCACCTTCAGTGTCGATCAGGATGATGCCGGCAAGCATGTCGTCCAGTACCCGCTGCGAAACCCGGCCGGTACGAGTGGCCTTGGCCTTGAGCGCCCGCTCGATATGGCCGGCGTCAGTCATTTCGTCACCGGCCAGCTGGCGGATGAAGTCGGCTTCGCTGACCAGCTGGAACAGGTCGCCGATACGGGCCGACAAGCGCGACTGGTTCTCCGCCAGGCGTGCGCTGAACGTGGCCAGGCGCGCCACCGCATCGCTGGTCAGCGGCGCCATGCCTTCTTCGTTGGTGCGGGTGCGCAACAGCTGGGCGAATTGCTCCAGGTTCTCGTCGACCATGGGCATGTCTTCGTCGAAGTCGACCAGCACGCGGAACATCTCCTGGAAGTCCGAGTCGTGGTCCTGCAGTGCGTAGTACAGCTGCCGCGAGCCGATGATCACCAGCTTGACGTTGAGCGGGATCATCTGCGGCTGCAGGCTGACTGTAGCCACCCGGCCGAGCTCACCGATCGGCGATTCCATCTTCAGCTTGCGCGATTGCAGCGCACGCTTGAGTGCGTCCCAAACGAACGGTTCGCCCAGCATCTTCTCGGCTTCGAGGATCAGGAAGCCGCCATTGGCCCGGTGCAGCGCCCCCGGGCGCAACTGGCGATACGAGGTATACAGCGCGCCCTGGTCGGTGCTGTATTCGATGCGGCCAAACAGGTTGTCGTAGGTGGGGTGCGGCTCGAACACCACCGGTGCGCCACCGTTGGCGTAGTGGCCCACGACCAGGCTTGGCGCGTATTGCTCTTCCAGCAGCTTGCGGGCAACGGCGTCGGTCTTGCTGTCATCGACCAGTTGCTCGACCACGGTGCGCAGCAGGTTCAATTGCACCGATTGCAGGTAGGCGCAGACCGCGGCGTTCTCGGCGTACTTTTCCGAAAGCGGCGCCAGCAGCGGTTGCAGGGCCAGGGTGATGGTTTCTTCGTTCAGCTGGCGCAACTGGTTGTTCGACTCGCGCTTCCATTGCGGCAGGCTGGCCAACTCCTCGTTCAGCTGCTCCTCGAGCTGGGCGATGTCCTCGTGGAACTGCTCGCGCACCTCTTCCGGCAACTGGGCGAATTCCGCTTCGTCCAGCGCCTTGCCATCGGCCATGGGGGTAAAGGCGACGTTGCTGGAGTCGCGGTACAAGGCCACGTCCTTCTCCAGCGACGCCCGCTCGATCACATCCAGGGCACGGTCATAGCGCTGGTTGAAGGCGCGGTCGATGGCGCCCTTCTTCTGCTGGTACGACGGGTGCTCGAACACCGCCGGGAAGGTGGCCAGCAGGTTGTCGATCAGCCCGCCCATGTCGGCGATGAACTCGGTGGCGGTGCCGGACGGCAGCTCCAGTGCCCGCGGCTCGCGGGTGTCGTCGAAGTGGTTGACGTATACCCAGTCGGCCGGGGTCTGCTGGCGTTTGCCTTCGGCCTTGAGGTAGCGTTTGACGAACGAGAAACGCCCGGTGCCGGGCTCGCCCATCACGTACACGTTGTAACCAGGGCGTGGCATGGCCACGCCGAACTGCAGGGCCTCGACAGCACGCTCCTGGCCCAGGACTCCGCGAAACGGCTCCAGATCGTCGGTATTGGTAAAGGCAAACTGCTCGGGTGAGAAACGCCGGGTCAGGGCTTCAGGCGCAAGACGCAGGCGCGCAGCGACAGGATCGGGCATTGGGTTTCCTTACTTCGGCGGGGCAGATACGCAGCATTCTGGCGCTGCCCGCGCGCGCCTTGCAAGGCTCCCGGGGACTTTATATCGCCGCACCTCACCGCCAGAGCAGGTATTCGAACAGCAAATTTTTCGCAATCAACAACGCAACCTTTAGATCGTGCCTAAACTCCAAGCTGCGCGGGTGGGTGAAATGCTTTCCCGACCTGGCAACCGAGTTGCCAGAAAACACTGACCCTTGGTTATGACAAAGAGAAAAAAGCTATGAAACGGATTCTTCTGGGTACTCTGTTCACCGTGGTCTCGCTCAACGCCATGGCAGAAGCGCCAGGCGGCCCGAACTGCGGCTGGGGCAACATGCTGTTCGAGGGCCAGCGCGGCACGCCGGCTCACTTCCTGGCTTCCACCACCAACGGCACCTCTGGTAACGCCACCTTCGGTATGACCTCCGGCACCAACGGCTGCTCGACCAAGGCTTCGCTGACTTACGGCGGCAAGTCCTGGTTCGCCATGAACGGCATGATGAACGAGCTTTCCGAAGACATGGCCATGGGCCAAGGTGAAGCACTGACCACCTATGCCGTGGTACTCGGCGTGGCCCCGGAAGACCGTGGCTACTTCAACTCGGTCACCCACCAGCACTTCAACCAGATCTTCAGCAGCGCCGACGTCACCGCTGAAACTGTCCACAGCAACACCCTCGCTGTACTGAAAGGCGACCCACGCCTGGCCAAATACGCTACCGAGGCCTAAGCTGCAGCTCCCGCCCCTTCGGGGGCGGGTTTCGCCTTTTTCGGCATCGTTCAGAAGTAGTTGCCCGATATGCTCAAACGCTTCGCTGCCCTCGCGCTGTGTGTCTGCGCCCCTGTTCACGCCGCCCCTGTGCTGGATCAAGGCCGCCTCCAGCAACTGGCCAATACCCCCTACTGGATTGCCTTGGGCCATTACGAAACCGCCAAGCTCGGCGGCTGGCGCAGCTATGTGGACGATGACGCGTTCTTCCTGGCCAAAGACGGTGCGCACCACCCCGACCAGGAGCTGCAAGCCACGGTGCAAGCCCTGTACGCCCCGGCCAGCCTCGGCGACAAACATGCCCAGTGCGTATTCCCCGCACGCACCCGCTGGCTGCGTGAGCAGCTGAATTTGCAAGGCTTGCCACAACCGGACTGCCAGGCGTTCAACACCTGGTACAAATCGGTCGACCCGCACAGCGCCGCGCTGATTTTCCCGGCGGCCTACCTGAACAGCCCCTCGTCGATGTTCGGCCACACCCTGCTGCGCATCGACCAGTCCACTACCCGCAGCGACGACACCACGCTGCTGAGCTACGCGATCAACTTCGGCGCCTACATCGAAGGCAGCGACAACAGCATCCTGTATGCCTGGAAGGGCCTGATGGGCGGCTACCCGGGGCTGTTCGCGCTGATGCCCTACCAAGAGAAGCTCTCCGAATACCGCAGCCTGGAAAACCGCGACCTGTGGGAATACCAGCTGGACCTGACCCCACAGGAAACCGGGCGCATGGTCGAGCATGTGTGGGAACTGAAGCAGATCCAGTTCGATTACTTCTTCTTCGACGAAAACTGCTCGTACCGCCTGCTGGAACTGCTGCAGGTGGCCCGCCCAAGCCTGGATCTGACATCGCAGTTTCCGCTGACCGCGATCCCCACCGACACGGTCAAGGCCGTGAAACAGTCCGGCCTGGTCGCCAGCGAAACCTACCGCCCTTCGCGCGAACGTGAGCTGCTGGCCCGCGCCGAGCCGCTGGACCACAACGAAAAGCAACAGGTGCTGGCGGTCAGCGCCGACACCGCGCAACTGCAAAGCCCTGCGTTCAAGGCGCTGCCCCGCGAGCGCCAGGCGCTGGTGCAGGACGCCGCCTATCGCCTCGAGCGCTACCGTGCCAACGGTCAGGAGCGTGACCCGGGCCAAGCCAAGCGCAGCTTCGAACTGCTGCGGGCGATCAACGGCAACCCGCCCCCGCCGCTGCAGGTAGAGCGCCCCGGCCTGCCCGAAGACGGCCATGACTCACGTACCTGGCAACTGGGCGTGGGCACCCGCGAGGACCGTGCCTACGCCGAGTATGGCCTGCGCATGGCCTACCACGACCTGAACGACAACGCCTATGGCTTCCCGCTGGGCGCCCAGATCGAGATCCTGCAATTGAAGGTGCGCCAGTACGAAGGCAACGACTGGCAGGTACAACGCCTGGACTTGGCCACCATTCGCTCGCTGACCCCACGCAATGCGTTGCTCAAGCCTTGGTCATGGCAAGTGGCTGGCGGCCTGGAGCGGGTACCCGGCAAGCATGATGACGAGGTGCTGGTAAGCCATGTGAATGGTGGCGCCGGCGGCACCTGGCAACTGGCCGATGGCTTGCTCGGTTTTGCCCTGGGCACGGTGCGGGTCGAACACCACAACGACTTCGCCGAATTCATTGCCCCGGCCGCGGGGTTCAATGGCGGGCTGCTGTGGCGCAACGGGCTGGGCAACATGACCCTGGAGGCCAAAGGTGATTACTTCACCAATGGCGAAGTGCGGCGCAGCCTGAGCCTGAACCAGCAATGGGAAATCAGCCAGAACCTGGGGGTGAGGTTGAGTGCTTCGCGTGAGTTCAGCCACCTGGCCACTGCGCAGAATGAGGTGATGCTGGAGCTGAAGTGGTACCACTACTGAAGATTGCGGGTTGCCTGCACAGGCAACAGTGTGGCCCAACCAACTCTTTGACACTGTTTTGACACCAACCCGACAAATCGCCACCTAGACTTGCCCCTATCGACGGGAGGGTCAGGTGGCTATGTCGCGGTACTGGTTCGGCGTGTGCATTGCGTTGTTGCTGTCAGGTTGTGAAACCACCCACGAGCAAATGCTCGCCAACGGCTATCCCCCTGCCTATGCCGATGGCTTTCAGGACGGTTGCAGCAGTGGCCACCAGGCCGCCGGCACCATGGCCGGCGACTTTCGCAAGGACGTACCCCGCTACCTGCACGAGCGCCAGTACGAAACCGGCTGGGACGATGGCTTTCGCCAGTGCCAGGCCATGCAGAACACTGAAGAACAGCGTCAGTACCACGAGCGCTTCTGGGACCAGCGCGACCGCGAGTGGCAGCAGGAAAAGGACCGTGGCGCCGCCAAGGCCTATCGCCACAATTGAGGTCGTTAACGGACATTTCTTTAAACCTGCGGCCTGCCATGATGGTCTTCTGCACAAGGAGGCCTTGCATGAGCCGAGCATTCGTCAATGAGGACCAAGCCGCCGCCCAGGCCGATC
>NZ_BCBD01000193.1:0-9906 GCF_001320345.1 Pseudomonas sp. NBRC 111127
TCATTGGCCGCGACGACGAAATCCGCCGTACGGTGCAGGTGCTGCAACGCCGTACCAAGAACAACCCGGTGCTGATCGGCGAACCCGGCGTGGGCAAGACCGCCATCGCCGAGGGCCTGGCCCAGCGCATCATCAATGGCGAAGTGCCCGACGGCCTGAAAGGCAAACGCCTGCTGGCGCTGGACATGGGCGCGCTGATTGCGGGTGCCAAGTACCGCGGTGAGTTCGAGGAGCGCCTGAAAGGGCTGCTGAACGAGCTGTCCAAGCAGGAAGGCCAGATCATTCTGTTCATCGACGAACTGCACACCATGGTTGGCGCCGGCAAGGGCGAGGGTGCCATGGACGCAGGCAACATGCTCAAGCCCGCCCTGGCCCGTGGCGAACTGCACTGCGTGGGTGCCACTACGCTGAACGAGTACCGCCAGTTCATCGAGAAAGACGCCGCCCTGGAGCGCCGCTTCCAGAAAGTGCTGGTAGAGGAACCGAGCGAAGAAGACACCATCGCCATCCTGCGTGGCCTGAAAGAACGCTACGAAGTGCACCACAAGGTGGCTATCACCGACGGTGCCATTATCGCTGCGGCCAAACTCAGCCACCGCTACATCACCGACCGTCAGTTGCCGGACAAGGCCATTGACCTGATCGACGAAGCGGCCAGCCGCATCCGCATGGAGATCGACTCCAAGCCGGAAGTGCTCGACCGCCTCGATCGCCGCCTGATCCAGTTGAAAGTGGAATCGCAGGCGCTGAAGAAGGAAGAAGACGAGGCAGCGAAAAAGCGCCTGGAGAAGCTGACCGAAGAAATCGAACGGCTGGAGCGCGAGTACTCCGACCTGGAAGAAATCTGGGCTTCGGAGAAAGCCGAAGTACAGGGCTCGGCGCAGATCCAGCAAAAGATCGAGCAGGCCCGCCAGGAGCTGGAAGCTGCCCGCCGCAAGGGCGACCTGAGCCGCATGGCCGAGCTGCAGTACGGGGTAATCCCGGACCTGGAGCGCAGCCTGCAGATGGTCGACCAGCACGGCAAGACCGAGAACCAGTTGCTGCGCAACAAGGTGACCGAGGAAGAGATTGCCGAGGTGGTGTCGAAGTGGACCGGTATTCCGGTATCCAAGATGCTGGAGGGCGAGCGCGAAAAACTGCTGAAAATGGAAGCGTTGCTGCACCAGCGCGTGATCGGGCAGGGCGAAGCGGTAACCGCCGTGGCCAACGCTGTGCGCCGCTCGCGTGCCGGGTTGTCCGACCCCAACCGGCCAAGTGGTTCGTTCCTGTTCCTGGGCCCTACCGGTGTGGGCAAGACCGAGCTGTGCAAGGCACTGGCCGAGTTCCTGTTCGACACCGAAGAGGCCATGGTCCGCATCGACATGTCCGAGTTCATGGAGAAACACTCCGTGGCTCGCCTGATTGGTGCGCCACCCGGGTACGTAGGGTACGAAGAGGGCGGTTACCTGACCGAGGCGGTACGGCGCAAGCCCTACTCGGTGGTGCTGCTGGACGAGGTGGAGAAGGCTCACCCGGATGTGTTCAACGTGTTGCTGCAGGTGCTGGAAGATGGCCGCCTGACCGACAGCCACGGGCGCACCGTGGACTTCCGTAATACGGTGATCGTGATGACCTCCAACCTGGGCTCGGCACAGATCCAGGAGCTGGTCGGCGACCGTGAGGCACAGCGTGCGGCAGTGATGGATGCAGTAGGGGCGCACTTCCGTCCGGAGTTCATCAACCGTATCGACGAAGTGGTGGTGTTCGAGCCGCTGGGCCGCGAGCAGATCGCTGGCATTACCGAGATACAGCTGGGCCGCCTGCGCAGCCGCCTGCTGGAGCGCGAGTTGTCGCTGAGCCTGAGCCCGGAAGCGTTGGACAAGCTGATCGCCGTGGGTTACGACCCTGTCTACGGTGCCCGCCCGCTGAAACGGGCGATCCAGCGCTGGATCGAAAACCCGCTGGCGCAATTGATCCTGGCAGGCAAGTTCATGCCGGGTACCGCGATCACTGCCAAGGTGGAAGGCGACGAAATCGTCTTTGGTTGACTTGCTTCACCATGAGCCCCGCATTTGCGGGGCTTTTTTTTTGCCTGGCTGCCTGCGCTGGCCTGTTAGCGGGTCATACGTTTACCTGCAGCCTTGAAGCCTGCGCATAACCCTGGAGGAGCGGGTTCACCCGCGAAGAAGCCGGCACCGCCCCAGCAAATTCGGGCTTTCCCAGCCTGTCTGGATAACCCGCTGAAATTTTTGAAATTTTTGCTTGCATCAAAAAACGAGTGCCCCTAATATACGCCGCGTTGTCAGGCACTAAGCGAATCATCAGCAGTAACGATGGCCGCAAAACAACTTACAAATCAGTAAGTTGAATGAAAAAAAGTGGTTGACAAGCAAAACGAAGAATGTAGAATAGCCGGCCTCAGCAGCTACAACGCGAAAGCAGCGAAGCTCAAGAGTCCGAAGCGAACACAGTCTTCGGAGTAGCAAATCGGAAAGTAGTACCGAAGTTCAGTTCCGCGATAGCTCAGTCGGTAGAGCAAATGACTGTTAATCATTGGGTCCCTGGTTCGAGTCCAGGTCGCGGAGCCATCTCGGGGTGTAGCGCAGTCCGGTAGCGCGCCTGCTTTGGGAGCAGGATGTCAGGAGTTCGAATCCCCTCACCCCGACCATTTTCCGGGTCGTTAGCTCAGTTGGTAGAGCAGTTGGCTTTTAACCAATTGGTCGTAGGTTCGAATCCTACACGACCCACCATGTAAAGAAGGGCATCTCAAAGAGATGCCCTTTTTTTTGAAAGACCTCGGGGTGTAGCGCAGTCCGGTAGCGCGCCTGCTTTGGGAGCAGGATGTCAGGAGTTCGAATCCCCTCACCCCGACCATTTTTGGGTCGTTAGCTCAGTTGGTAGAGCAGTTGGCTTTTAACCAATTGGTCGTAGGTTCGAATCCTACACGACCCACCATCTACGATAAGCCCGTCTATTCAAGGCGGGCTTTTTCGTTTGCGCGGCCAAACACAGTGATCGCCAACGTTCAACAGGCGCGCCTACTTCCAGCAGGACAAAAACGTTGATAGCATTCGGCCATTGCGCTGCGCAATTTTTGTGATGCTTTTCACAGTCCCCAACATTCCCGGCTATACAGCTCCTCATTTCCTGCCTTTGACGCTTCTGTTGTATCCCAACGGCCAATGACGCCCGGTGGGCGACCGACGGTGGATCAAGTTCGGGGCGAATCGGCTGATAACCCCTTTGCAAGCGTAAAGATTCATACAAGGACGTAGCGACATGAAGCAGTGGCTGGGCTGTGCGGTACTGGTTGTTTGGGGCGTTGTGGCGCAAGCCGCCACTGAGGGCGATCCGTTGCTGGATGCGCCGGCAGCCACTGCCAGCGAAATACGCGGGGTCTTGCGTGCACGCTCGCAGGCGGTCCTGGCCAGTGAGTTGCCCGGCCGGGTGGTGGAGATGCCGTTTGCCGAAGGCCAGGCCTTCAGCAAGGGCGATGTGCTGGTGCGCTTCGATTGCAGTGCTTATCAGGCCCAGGCCAATGCCTCCGGTGCTGCTGTGCGGGCTGCCCGGGAAGAGCTGCGCAACAAGCAACAACTGGCCGCGTTGAATTCGGTCGGCCGTTTCGAGGTGAGCCTGGCCGAGGCTCGCCAGGCGCAAGCCCAGGCCGAAGCCCAGGTTTACCAGGTGCAAGTGCAGCGTTGCCAGGTCAAGGCACCGTTCGACGGGCAAGTGGTGACACGCCGGGTGCAGGCTCACGAAAGCGTGGCCAGCGGCGCGCCGTTGCTGGAAATCGTCGACAACCGCTCGCTGGAAATCCATTTGCTGGTGCCCTCGCGCTGGCTCGGCAAACTCAAGCCTGAGCAGACCTTCAGTTTTGTCCCCGATGAAACCGGCCAACCCATTGATGCAGTGGTCAAGCGCCTGGGGGCGCGCATCGACGAGGGCAGCCAGACGCTGCTGCTGATCGCCAGCGTGCCGGCCAAGACACCAGGCCTGCTGGCCGGGATGAGCGGTACCGCCCACTTCGCCCAGCCACAATGAACGCGCCCGTTCCCGGCCCGCTGGAGCAACTGCTGGCCCATTACCTGAAGCTGGAGCGTCAGGCGCGAGCGGCTGCCTCCATCGAGGTGCTGTCGTTCAGCATGGTCAATGACAGCCAGCCGTTGTTTGGCTATCGCCACGGCGCCTTGCTGATTGCCGGCAAAGTCCGCGCCTTGACCGGCATCAGTGTGGTCGAGCCAAACGCGCCCTTCGTGGTGTTCATCGAGCGCGTGGCCGCGCAGCTGGCCAACGGCGAGCGCCTGGGCTTGCCAGGTGCAGTGGCGCAGGACAGCGTGGACTCGAACAGCCGCGATGACTGGCAGGCGCTGTCGGCACCCCAGGCGTTCTGGCTACCGCTGAAAGACCGCCGTGGTGACGTTTTTGGCGGGTTGTGGCTGGCCCGGGACAACCCGTGGAGCGAGGCAGAGCAGGCGCTGCTGGCGCAGTTGGGCGATTGCTACAGCCATGCCTGGCGGGCCCTGCAACCGAGCAAGCCCTGGCGCCTGCGCTGGCCGGCCCGCACCCGCTGGGCCGTGGCCGGCGCGCTTTTTCTGTTGCTGCTGCTGCCTGTCCGGCAGTCGGTACTGGCGCCTGCCGAAGTGGTACCGCGCAATGGCCAGATCGTCGCCGCGCCGCTGGACGGTGTAATCGCCGAGTTTCTGGTCAAGCCTAACCAGCCGGTCCGTGCCGGTGAACCGCTGGTGCGCTTCGATGCCACGGTTCTCAAGGCTCAGGCCGATGTGGCCGAGCGTACCCTTGGGGTCGCCGAGGCTGAACTGAAAGCCAATACCCAACGGGCGTTTTCCGATGCCGACTCCAGTGCGCGCCTGGACTTGCTGGCCGCACGCGTGGAGCAGAAGCGTGCCGAGCGCGACTACGCCCGCGACTTGCTGGCGCGCAGTGAGGTAAAGGCAGGACGCGATGGCATCGCGGTATTCGCCGATGCCCAGCGTATGCTCGGCAAGCCGATCCGTACCGGTGAAAGGCTGATGGAAATTGCCGACCCGGCGCAGGCCGATTTGCGTATCGAGCTGCCAGTTGCCGACGCCATTGGCCTGGAAACAGGTGCCGAAGTGGCGTTGTTCCTCGACAGCGATCCATTGCACCGCCATGCGGCCAGGCTTGACCGTGCGGCCTACGAAGCGCAGAGCACGCCTGCCGGCCAGTTGGCTTACCGGCTGGACGCCAGCTTCGACAGCGCCCCGCCGCGTATCGGTTTGCGCGGCACCGCCAAGTTGTTCGGCGATCGCGCGCCACTGGCGCTGTATTTGCTGCGTAGGCCGTTGGCAGCGTTGCGTCAGGCGGTGGGGCTATGATGCTGCCGCCGCTACGCCCAGACTTGCAGCTCTCGGCGGCAACGCCAGGGCTGGACGGTTCGCCGCAATGGACACTGGCCGACCCGTTGCGGGGCAAGTATTTCAAGCTCGGCGCACCTGCCATGCGCCTGCTGCGCCACTGGGCCCTGGCGGACGGACTGCAAGTGCTGAAAGCGGCCAACGCCGAGCCTGGGGTGCCGTTGACCCCGCAGTCGCTGGACGAGTTGTTGAAGTTCCTGCGTGGCCACGACCTGATCAGCGGCGGCGACCCGGAGCAGGGCGCCAGCTATGCGGCCAAGGCCGCCAGCCAGCGCCAGGGCATCTGGACCCAGGTGCTGCACAAGTACCTGTTCTTTCGGATCCCGCTGTGGCGCCCGGACGCTTTTCTCAACCGCACCTGGCCATGGCTGGAACGCCATGGGCCCAGCCTGCTGCGGGTGGGGTTGCCAGTAGTGGTGCTGTTGGGCGCCTTCCTGGTGATGCGCGACTGGGAGCGGTTTCTGGCGACATTTCCCCAGTTGTTGAGCTTCGGCGGCATGGCGGCCTTCGCCATTGCCTTGGGGTTCGCCAAGCTTTGCCACGAATTCGGGCATGCCTACATGGCCAAGCGCGCCGGTTGCAGGGTGCCGAGCATGGGCGTGGCGTTCATGGTGCTTTTGCCCATGCTGTACACCGACGTCAGCGATGCCTGGCGCGTGCAAGACCGCCGTACCCGTTTGCTGATCGGTGCCGGTGGCGTGCTGGCGGAATTGCTGCTGGCAGGCATCGCCCTGCTGGCCTGGTCGCTGCTGCCGGACGGGGCAGGGCGCACGGCGGCGTTCATGCTTGCCAGTGCGACCTGGATCACCACCCTGGTGATCAACGTCAACCCGCTGATGCGCTTTGATGGTTACTTCCTGCTCAGCGACCTGTGGGGTGTGGATAACCTGCAAGGGCGGGGCTATGCACTGTGCCGCTGGCACCTGCGTGAAACCTTGTTCGGGTACGGCGAAGCGCCGCCCGAACACTGGTCGCCAAGCCTGCGCAAGCGGCTGCTGTGCTGGGGGTACGCGTCGTGGCTGTGGCGCGCCGTGCTGTTCTTCGGAATTGCGCTGGCGGTCTACCACTTGTTCTTCAAGGTGCTCGGCATCTTCCTGATGGTGGTCGAACTGGTGTGGTTCATCGGCCTGCCGGTGTGGAAGGAAATGCGCCACTGGTGGCAGCACCGCGACCGTGCGCAGCCACGCAAGGTGCTATGGCTGGCGGGCGGCCTGATGGCATTGCTGGCGCTGCTGCTGGTGCCCTGGCGCAGTGGGGTGGAGGTGCCGGCGATGCTTGAGGCCTCGCGGGCCAGTACCTTGCATGCACCGGTAGCGGCGCAGGTCGTGGCTGTGCAGGTACGCGACGGACAACAGGTGAGCGAGAACCAGGTGCTGGCTGTGCTGGCCTCGCCGGACCTGGAATCGCGCATGGCGATCAACCGGCGTGAAATCAGCATTCTGCAGCTGCAGTTGCGCCGCCAGTCCAGCCGCAGTACCACGGCGGTGGACAGTGGCATTCTCGAACAGCGCCTGGCCGAGGCGGTGGCGGAGTACCGTGGCCTGGCGGCACAGCGTGCGCGCTTGAGCCTGCGTGCGCCGCACGCCGGTACCGTGCGTGACCTGGCCGACAGCCTGCAGCCGGGCCGTTGGGTCAGCGCCGACCTGCCGCTGGCGCGGGTGACCGAACATGGCCTGCGCCTGCGTGGCTACCTCACCGAGGCCGACCTGTGGCGGGTAGCGCCTGGCAGCACGGGGCAATTCATAGCCGATGATGTTCTGCGCAGCGCCCTGGCGGTGAGCTTGGTGGCGGTGGATGCCACCGGTGTGAGCCACATCGACCAGGAGGCGCTGGTTTCGGACCACAAAGGCCCAATCGCCGTGCGCCGTGACGAAGACAAGAAAGCCCAGCCACTGCAGGCGCAGTACGGGGCGCAATTTGCCTTGCAAGACCCGGATCAACCACCCCTTGCGCAT
Source organism: Pseudomonas sp. NBRC 111127 (assembly GCF_001320345.1). Lineage (NCBI taxonomy): Bacteria > Pseudomonadati > Pseudomonadota > Gammaproteobacteria > Pseudomonadales > Pseudomonadaceae > Pseudomonas > Pseudomonas sp. NBRC 111127. The sequence goes on from NZ_BCBD01000193.1 coordinate 7,331, forward strand.
CCGCAGCGGGGCGTCGTGGTACTGAACGGTGCCGGCGAATCGCTGGTGGCGGCAGCGTGGCGACGCATGGCCGCGATCGGGGTGCGAGAAAGTGGGTTTTAAGTAGTGCGATTGTAGGACAATTGGGATATGGTGCTATCAATTGGCCATATCTCAACGTGCGATGTCCATCGCACGGCTACATTGCTCCAGCAGTTATCGATTACAGGGAAGTTTGCTTTGATGACGAAGTACGCTGTGACGCTGCGTGCCCTGGAGACAGGCGACATGGGCTTTATCGAGCACCTGTACGCCACCAGCCGCGCTTTCGAAATGTCCCATAGCGGCTGGCCTGCGGACGAAATCCAACGGTTCCTCAGTCAGCAGTTCAACTTTCAGCACGCCTACTACCAGCAACACTATCCCGCTGCTGACTTCTGCGTGATCGAAGCCGGCGGGCAGCCTATCGGCCGGCTTTACCTCAATTGGGGCAGCGCCCGGTTGAACATCATCGATATTGCCCTGCTGCCCGAATTCCAGGGCCAAGGTATCGGCACCGATCTGATCCACCAGCAACTGTACCGGGCCGACCAACTCGGCCTGGCGGTCGAGCTGTTCGTGGAGAACTACAACCCGGCGCAGCGCTTGTACACACGCGCTGGCTTTGAAATCACCGATCAAAACGGGGTTTACCTGCGCATGCGCCGTGAAGCTGCCAAACCCGCTGCGAGGATTGCCTGATGAGTGCAGTAGACGAGTTTCCAATGCCCAGCCGTGCGCAGCTCATGGCGGCCGACCCTGCTGGCTTCAAGCTGCAGGTGGGGCCTGGCGAGCATATCGCGGTCGAGCTGGTCGATCTGCGCGACGGCCTGGGCATGAGCGATGAGTATGAGTGCTTCGCCGCCATATTCGCCTTGCCCCAGGGTGTGCGGCTACCCCAGGCAGTTTTCCGCCTGACTGCCTCCGACGCTTGCCAATGGCTTGTGTTGATGACCCCGATGATGCCTTTGCGAGATGGTCGGCATGCTCTGCAGATGGTTATCCACGCCCTGCGAACGGCACACCCTTGACTTGAATCCCAACCACGCAACAAAGGAAGTGTTCGATGAGTGATCCCTTTATCGGTGAGATCAAGATGTTTGCAGGGAGCTACGCCCCGCAGGACTACGCAATGTGCCAGGGACAGTTGTTGCCGATTTCGCAGAACGCCGCATTGTTCTCGTTGCTGAGCACGTTTTACGGCGGGAACGGGCAGACGACCTTCGGCCTACCGCATTTTGGTGGCCGTGCCCCGATCGGCCAGGGGGCCAACGCCCCAGACGTAGCCGCGCCATTTGCGCTTGGGCAAGCCGGTGGTGTGGAGAATGTCACCCTGCTCAACAGCAATATGCCGATGCACACCCACCTGCAAGTGGCCTCCCAGGCAATGGCGACCACCGACAAGCCTGGACCCAACACCTACCTGGCAGCAGCGGTGGACGGCAGCGGCAACGCGGTGAACGTCTACGGTGAAAGCCTGGTGGAGCCCACCAGCATGGCGCCGCAGTCGATCCAGGTGACAGGGGGGTCCACACCGTTCGCTGTTCGCAACCCCTACCTGGCGGTCAGCTTCATCATTGCCCTGCAGGGTATCTATCCACCCCACCCGTGGTAGTGATAACCGATGGTGACCGCGGGTCACCATCACTCTTTCAGCCGGGTTGCCAGGCAGGCAACCCAGCGTCACCAGGAGGTGCTGCATGAAATTCATCGAACGTTTCTCGCGCAAACGGGCATCGAAGCCAGTGGTTGGAGGCGGCGCGCAGCCGCCATTGCTGATGGCCCTGGAGCCGCGGATCATGTTCGATGCCTCTGTGGGGGTGGTTGCCCAGGATGCTGCGGCGACCACCGAGGCGGCAACCACGCCGGCCAAGGACAGCACGGTAGCCAATGACCAGCAGGCTGCCACGCCGCCCAGTGAACAGGGTAACCAACGCAACGAGGTCGTGTTCGTCGACGGCCAGGTGGCCGATGTCGCAGGCTTGCTGCAAGGGCTGGCGGGTAACGCCGAAGTGGTCATCCTCGACCCGGCCAAGGATGGCCTGCAACAGATGGCCGACTATCTCAATGGTCGCGAAGGGCTGGATGCCATTCATCTGCTGTCTCACGGTGCCGATGGCAGCGTGCAGATGGGCAACGTATGGCTGGCAAGCAACAACCTGGCCGAGCATCGGGCGGAACTGCAGAGCATTGGCTCGGCATTGAAGGCCGACGGTGATTTGCTGCTGTACGGTTGCAATGTCGGTGAAACGGCCAAGGGCCAGGCCTTCATCGATGAGCTGTCGGCCATTACCGGTGCCGATGTGGCGGCCTCGGCCGACGATACGGGTGCCGTGGACTTGGGTGGCAACTGGACCCTCGAGCGTACCAGCAGGCTGATTGAAAGCACCGCGCTCGGGGCGCAGCTGGGCGGCTATCAAGGCTTGTTGGCTGCCAGCTTCACCGGTGGTGCCAACCCCACTGCACCGGTGCTGGCGTCGGGCAACCTGCCGAAGATGGTCATCGGCGACTTCAACGGCGACGGCCGTGATGACGTCCTGTACCAGGTTGGCAGTGCC
>NZ_BCBD01000194.1:0-9901 GCF_001320345.1 Pseudomonas sp. NBRC 111127
TCGGAGACCAGCGCGGTGTAGCCGAGTTGTTCATTGGCACTGGCCAGTTGCGCCTGGGCCGCCTTGAGCGCGCTCTGGTTGCTGCGCAGCGCCGCTTCGGCGGCATCGTATTCGCTTTTGCTGGTATAGCCCTTGGGCAGCAGTTTTTGCTGACGCACGAAGGCCGCGCGGGTCTGGGTGACCCGCGCCTGCGCGGCAAACACCTCGGCCTTGGCCGAATTCACGTTGTTCTGCAGGTCTTTCGGATCCAGGCGTGCGAGCACCTGGTTGGCCTTGACGTGGTCACCCACATCGACGCTGCGCGAAATGATCTTGCCCCCCACACGGAACGACAGGTCCGTCTGCACCCGCGCCTGTACATCGCCGGTCAGGGTGACCCTGGCGGCGAAATCGGTGGGTTGAACCTGCTGCACGCCCACCCGCGGCAATGTTTCAGGCACCTCTTCCTTGCTACACCCGGCGAGCATGCACAGCAGCCCCAGGCAAACGACCGACAGCGGACGTATCAACGTCATGCAGGCTCCTTGCTTGCGCACAAATGGTTTGTGGGATGCGACTGTCAGCGTAGTTCAGGGTTCGATAAACATCACTGACGGGGGTCAGTTCGGCAGTTTCGGCGCTTGCGCCGGCCTCTTCGCGGGCACGCCCGCTCCCACCGGAAAAGCGCAAGTCTCAGGGCCTGCGCTTTTCCTGTGGGAGCGGGCAAGCCCGCGAAAGGGCCGGCACAGCCAAGCACATGCTTCAGTTATATCCGGAAACCACCAACCACCCAGCCACCCCGCTTCAGCCACTACTTTCAAAGGGAGGTTCAATTTCAAGGAAGATCACAATGCCGTTAGCCGAATCCCATCTGCTGCGCCGTGGGCGCTTTTCCGAGCCAGGCAGGCTTTACATGCTGACCACCAAAACTCACCTGCGGCGGCCACTGTTCAATGACTTCGACCACGCTCGCCTGGTGGTCAGACACCTGCGGGTATCCGATGGCATCGAGGACTGCCGGTCATTGGCCTGGGTAGTGATGCCCGACCATCTGCATTGGTTGATCGAACTGAAGGACGTGGCATTGGCGACACTGATGCGCAAATTCAAATCACGCACAGCCATTGCCTTGCGCAAGGCAGGTGTCAGGCACAAGCCGATATGGCAACCGGGGTACCACGACCATGCACTGCGACGGGAAGAGAATGTGGTGCATGTGGCCCGGTACATCGTTGCCAATCCCTTGAGGGCAGGCTTGGTCCGGAGTGTCAGGGATTATCCACACTGGGATGCGGTATGGCTTTGAATCGGTGCTGGGGCCTTCGCGGGCTCGCCCGCTCCCACAGGTACAGCGCAGGCCTTGAGACTTGCGCTGTACCTGTGGGAGCGGGCAAGCCCGCGAAAAGGCCGGATCAGGCCGAAGCCGCCACTTGCGTCGGGCGCTTGACCTGCGGCTGTGAAGCGTTCGCTGCTGCACCCTCTTCGATCGCCTGCTGAATCGCCCGGCGGCGGTTCTCTTCGGCACGGCGGCTGAAGAACCAGACAAAGAAGGTCACCAGCGACACCGACAGCAGAATCAGGCTGGCCACGGCGTTGATCTCGGGCTTCACACCCAGGCGCACCGCCGAGAACACTTCCATCGGCAAGGTGGTCGAGCCAGGCCCGGAAACGAAGCTGGCCAATACCAGGTCGTCCAGCGACAGCGCGAACGACATCATGCCCCCCGCCGCCAGCGATGGCGCGATCATCGGGATGGTGATCAGGAAGAACACCTTCCACGGCTTGGCACCCAGGTCCATCGCCGCTTCCTCGATCGACAAGTCCAGCTCACGCAGGCGCGCCGACACCACCACCGCCACATACGCGGCGCAGAACGTGGTATGCGCGATCCAGATGGTGACGATGCCGCGCTCCTGCGGCCAGCCGATCATTTGCGCCATGGCCACGAACAGCAGCAACAGCGACAGGCCGGTGATCACCTCGGGCATTACCAACGGTGCGGTGACCAGGCCGCCGAACAGCGTGCGGCCCTTGAAGCGGGTGACGCGGGTCAGCACGAACGCGGCCAGGGTACCCAGCGCCACCGCTGCCACCGCCGTGTAGCAGGCAATTTCCAGCGAGCGCATCACCGAACCCATCAGTTGGGTGTTGTCGAGCAGGCCGACATACCACTTCACCGACCAGCCGCCCCACACCGTCACCAGCTTGGAGGCGTTGAACGAGTAGATCACCAGGATCAGCATCGGCAGGTAGATGAACAGCAAGCCCAGCACCAGCATCAGCTTGGAGAAACTGAAGCGTTTCATGCGCGGCCCTCCATCTCTTTGGCCTGGCTACGGTTGAACAGCAGGATGGGCACGATCAGGATCGCCAGCATCACTACCGCCAGGGCAGAGGCCACCGGCCAGTCACGGTTGTTGAAGAACTCTTGCCACAGCACCTTGCCGATCATCAGGGTTTCCGGGCCGCCGAGCAGCTCGGGGATGACGAACTCGCCCACCACCGGGATGAACACCAGCATGCAGCCGGCGATGATGCCGTTCTTCGACAGCGGCACGGTGATCTTCCAGAAGCTGTTGAAGGTACTCGAACCCAGGTCCGAAGCGGCCTCCAGCAGCGACGGGTCGTGCTTTACCAGGTTGGCGAACAGCGGCAGGATCATGAACGGCAGGTACGAATAGACCACGCCGATGTACACCGCCAGGTTGGTGTTGAGGATCTGCAACGGCTGGTCGATCAGCCCCGTCCACATCAGGAAGCCATTGAGCAGCCCGTTGTTGCTGAGAATGCCCATCCAGGCGTAGACGCGGATCAGGATCGCCGTCCAGGTCGGCATCATGATCAACAACAGCAGCACCGTCTGCGTTTCCTTCTTGGCGTTGGCAATGGCGTAGGCCATCGGGTAGCCGATCAGCAGGCACAGCAGGGTGCTGAAGAACGCCATTTTCAGCGAACCCAGGTAAGCGGAAATATACAGCTCATCCTCGGTCAGCAAGCCGTAGTTGGCCAGGTTCAGGACCAGCTGGATCTTGTCTTCGACGTAGGTGTAGATCTCGGTGTAGGGCGGGATCGCCACGTCGGCTTCGGCGAAGCTGATCTTCAGCACGATGAAGAACGGCAGCATGAAGAACAGGAACAGCCAGATGAACGGCACGCCGATCACCAGGTGCCGCCCCTCCGGGGTTATGCGCTGGAAGGCTCGCTTGAGCTTGCGCAGTTTCATGACCGCAGTACCACGCCGCTATCATCTTCCCACCACACATACACTTCATCGCCCCAGGTCGGCCGCGCGCCTTGGCGCTCGGCGTTGGCGACGAACGACTGGACCACCTTGCCGCTGGGCAGCTCGACGTAGAACACCGAGTGGCCACCCAGGTAGGCGATATCGTGCACCTTGCCACGCGACCAGTTGTGCTCGAACTCCGGCTGCTTGGTGGTCACCAGCAGTTTCTCCGGGCGCAGGGCATAGGTGATGTGCTTGTCTTCCACCGAGGTGGTGATGCCGTGGCCAACGTAGATCTTGCGCTCCAGTTCCGGGCTGGCAATGATCGCGTAGCCCTCGGCGTCGTCGACCACATCGCCTTCGAACAGGTTGACGTTGCCGATGAACTCACACACCAGGCGGCTGGTAGGCGTTTCGTAGATATCGACCGGCGAGCCGATCTGGGCAATCCAGCCCAGGTGCATGATGGCGATGCGCTGGGCCATGGTCATGGCCTCTTCCTGGTCGTGGGTCACCATCACGCAGGTCACCCCCACGCGCTCGATGATCTCGACCAGTTCCAGCTGCATCTGCGAGCGCAGTTTCTTGTCCAGCGCACCCATAGGCTCGTCAAGCAGCAGCAGCTTCGGGCGCTTGGCCAGCGAGCGGGCCAGGGCCACGCGCTGGCGCTGGCCGCCAGACAGCTGGTGCGGCTTGCGCTTGGCGTACTGGGTCATGTGCACCAGCTTGAGCATCTCGGCCACGCGGGCGTCGATCTCGGCCTTGGGCATTTTGTCCTGCTGCAGGCCGAAGGCGATGTTCTGCGCCACGCTCATGTGCGGGAACAAGGCGTACGACTGGAACATCATGTTGATCGGCCGCTCGTACGGCGGCATGTCGGTGATGTCGACGCCATCGAGGTAGATCCGCCCTTCGGTCGGGCGTTCGAAGCCTGCCAGCATGCGCAGCAAGGTGGACTTGCCGGAACCGGAGCCACCGAGCAGGGCGAAGATCTCGCCCTTGCGGATTTCCAGGGACACATCGTCCACGGCTACGGTTTCGTCGAATTTTTTCGTGACCCGGTCGATCTTGACCAGCACCTGCTTGGGTTGCTGGCCACCCTCGAGGGCTTTTTTATAGGCACCGGAGGCAACTGCCATGAGTGAAACTCCCAACAAGATTTTTGTGCCCGCGCGGCCTGCCTGGCAGGCGCCGGCGCGGGTCTGGATTGTTACTTGCCCGACTTGACCTTGGTCCAGCTGCGGGTCATCAGCCGTTGCACCTTGGGTGGCAACTCTGAATTGACGAACATCTTGTCCAGCACTTCCTGCGGTGGGTAAACCGCGGCGTCAGTCCTCACGGCCTGGTCCATCAGGTCGCCAGCCTTGGGGTTCGGGTTGGCGTAACCGACGTAATCACTGACCTGGGCGATAACCTCAGGTTTCAGCAAATAGTTGATGAAGGCATGCGCCTCTTTGACGTTCTTGGCGTCCTTGGGAATCGCCAGTACATCGAACCAGAGGTTGCCGCCTTCCTTGGGAATGGCGTAAGCCAGGTTCACGCCCTTCTTCGCTTCTTCAGCGCGGGCCTTGGCCTGGAAAACATCACCCGAGAAGCCCGCCGCGACGCAGATGTCGCCATTGGCCAGGTCGGTGATGTACTTGGACGAATGGAAGTAGGTCACGTAAGGGCGCACGGCCAGCAGCTTCTGTTCGGCCTTGGCGTAATCCTTGGGGTTGGTACTGTTGGGGTTCAGGCCCATGTAGTTGAGCACCGCCGGGAGCATTTCGTCCGCCGAGTCGAGGAAGGCTACCCCGCACTTGGACAGCTTCTTCATGTTCTCGGGCTCGAACAGCACGGCCCACGAGTCGATGGTGTCCACGCCTAGCGCGGCTTTCACCTTGTCGACGTTGTAGCCGATGCCGTTGGTGCCCCACAGGTAGGGCACCGCGTACTGGTTGCCCGGGTCGTTCTTTTCCAGGCGCTTCATCAGCGCCGGGTCGAGGTTCGAATAGTTGGGCAGCAGGCTCTTGTCGAGCTTCTGGAACGCGCCCGCCTTGATCTGCTTGCCGAGGAAATGGTTGGACGGCACGACCACGTCGTAGCCGGTATTACCGGCCAGCAGCTTGCCTTCCAGGGTTTCGTTGGAGTCGAACACATCCTGCACGGGCTTGATGCCCGTGGCTTTCTCGAAGTCCGCGAGTGTGGTCGGGCCGATGTAGTCGGACCAGTTATAGAAGTGCACCGTTGGCGCCGCTTGGACGCTGCATGCCAGCGTCAGGCCCGCGCCGGCCAGCAAGGCCTTGCGGAATACAGAAATAGACAAGTGGGTGGTCCTCACAATCAGTGCCTGGGTAGCGACAATGCTGCCGCACACGCAAAACCGGCGCGCAACTTACCTTCGCAGCTTCGATGCCGCAATGAACAATTGCCTTTCAAAGCCTCTGGGCCGGCATTTACCGGCCCGGAGGTACTGCCACCGGGCTTATTTGCCCGATTTGATCTTGGTCCAGCTGCGGGTGATCACACGCTGTACCGAAGCATCAGGCGCGGCGATCGCGTACAGCTTTTTCTTCACGTCGGCAGGCGGGTAGATGCTCGGGTCGCTGGTGATGTCTTTGTCGACCAACGGGGTCGCGGCCTGGTTACCGTTCGGGAAGCGCACGGCGTTGGTGATTTCAGCCATGATTTCCGGCTGCATCAGGAAGTTCATGAACTGGTAGGCAGCGTCTTTATGCTCGGCATCCTTGGGGATGGCGACCATGTCGTAGAAGGTACCGGCGCCTTCTTTCGGAATCACGTAGTCCACTTTGACCTTGTCGCCGGCTTCATGGGCACGGGCCTTGGACTGCTCCAGGTCACCCGAGTAGCCAACGGCCACGCAGATGTTGCCGTTGGCCATGTCGCCAATGTACTTGGACGAGTGGAAGTAGGTGATCGAAGGGCGGATCTTGAGGAACAGGTCCTCGGCGGCCTTCAGGTCATCCTTCTTGGTGCTGTCGGTCGGCAGGCCCAGGTAGTGCAGCGCGGCCGGCAGCATTTCGGTCGGCGCGTCGAGGAAGCTTACGCCGCAGCTTTTGAGCTTGGCGATGTTCTCTGGCTTGAACACCACGTCCCACGAGTCGATCTTGTCCACACCCAGCGCGGCCTTGACCTTCTCGGGGTTGTAGCCGATGCCGATCGAGCCCCACATGTACGGGAAGGCGTGCTTGTTGCCCTTGTCACTGGCATCGCCCACGGCCTTGAGCAGGTCGGTGTCGAGGTTTTTCCAGTTCGGCAGCTTGGAGCGGTCCAGCTCTTCGTACACGCCGGCCTTGATCTGCTTGGCCAGGAAGTTGTTGGACGGCACCACGATGTCGTAGCCCGACTTGCCAGCCAGCAGCTTGGCCTCGAGGGTTTCGTTGCTGTCGAAGACGTCGTACTTGACCTTGATGCCTGTCTGTTTCTCGAACTTGGCGATGGTGTCCGGAGCGATGTAGTCCGACCAGTTGTAGACGTTCAACACCTTGTCTTCAGCCTGAACAGCGGAGGCCATGGCGCCCATCAGGGCGGCGGCCAGCAACGTCTTGCCCATTTTCTTCATGCGTAATGCTCCAGAATTTTTGTTTAGCCTTCCGTTCAGCTGCCAGAACCCACGGTGCAGAGCGTGCGGCGACTGAAACAGTCGCTAGTCTGGCAAGTTACCGGGCCCTGTATCAAGGAAAGCAGGGCCTGGTAACGACTTAATGTCACTTCGCTAGCCTAGCAAACGCTCACCGAATCGCTTCGAGTGTCAGGTCCAGGCATTTGCGCGCCTTTTCTACCAGCTCATCAATCTCTGCATGGCTGATCACCAGCGGCGGCGCGATGATCATGGTGTCACCCACAGCGCGCATGATCAGGCCGTTTTCGAAACAGAAGTTGCGGCAGATCATGCCCACACCCTTGCCTTCGTAACGGCTGCGGGTGGCCTTGTCCTTGACCAGCTCGATCGCGCCGAGCAGGCCCAGGCCGCGTACCTCGCCCACCAGCGGGTGGTCCTGCAGCTCACGCAAACGCTTTTGCAAATACGGTGCCGCTTCCGTGCGCGCCTTCTCGACGATGTGCTCGTCGCGCAGGATGCGCAGGTTTTCCAGGCCTACGGCGGCGGCCACCGGGTGGCCCGAATAGGTGAAACCGTGGTTGAAGTCACCCCCTTCGCTGATGACCTTGGCCACGGTGTCCCGCACGATCACCCCGCCCATGGGGATGTACCCGGAGGTCAGGCCCTTGGCGATGGTCATCAGGTCGGGCTGCAGCCCGTAGTAGTCGGAACCGAACCACTCGCCGGTCCGGCCGAAACCGCAGATCACTTCGTCGGCGACGAACAGGATGTCGTAACGGGCCAGAATCTCCTTCACCTTCGGCCAGTAGGTCTCAGGCGGGATGATCACGCCGCCGGCCCCCTGGATGGGCTCGGCGATGAACGCGGCAACGTTGTCCTCGCCGACCTCCAGAATTTTCTGCTCCAGCTGTTCGGCAGCCCACACCCCGAATTCGTCCGCCGTCATGTCGCCGCCTTCGCCGAACCAGTACGGCTGCGGGATGTGCACGATGCCCGGAATCGGCAGGCCACCCTGCTCGTGCATGCCGCTCATGCCACCCAGGCTCGCGCCGGCGACGGTCGAACCGTGGTAACCGTTGATGCGGCTGATGATGGTCTGCTTCTGCGGCTTGCCCTGCAGCGCCCAGTAATGGCGGACCATACGCAGCACCGTGTCGTTGCCCTCGGAGCCGGAGCCGGTGAAGAACACATGGGTCATGCCTTGCGGCGCCACCTCGGTGATCGCCTTGGCCAGCTCCAGCGCCGGCGGGTGGGCGGTCTGGAAGAACAGGTTGTAGTACGGCAGTTCACGCATCTGCTTCTCTGCCGCCTGCACCAGCTCTTCGCGGCCATAGCCGACGGCAACGCACCACAGGCCGGCCATGCCATCGAGAATCTTGTGCCCCTCGCTGTCCCACAAATGCACACCCTGGGCCTTGGTGATGATGCGTGGCCCCTTCTCTTTCAGCTGCTTGTAGTCGCTGAAAGGTGCCAGGTGATGCTCCCCGCTCAGGGCTTGCCATTCACGGGTTTGCGGGTTGTTGACGCTCATGGGCTTCTCCGTAGTTCGGCCGCCGCGCACCTGCGGCGCCAGGGTTGATCAGACAGCAAACAGCAGGAACTCACGCTCCCAGGAGCTGATTACACGTTTGAAGTTCTCGTGCTCGGCGCGCTTGGTGGCGACATAGCCGGTAATGAATTTCTTGCCCAGGTACTGCACCAGCGCACGGCTGTTCTCCATGCGCTCCAGGGCATCTTCGATGGTCAGCGGCAGGCGCAGGTTGCGCCGTTCGTAACCACGGCCCTGCACCGGCGCACTGGCTTCGATACCTTCGACCATGCCGATGTAGCCACACAGCAGGCTGGCGGCGATGGCCAGGTAGGGGTTGGCGTCAGCGCCCGGCAGGCGGTTCTCGACCCGGCGGCTCTGCGGGCCGGCATCCGGTACACGCAAACCGACGGTGCGGTTTTCTTCGCCCCACTCCACGTTGACCGGCGCCGATGTGTCGGGCAGGAAGCGGCGGAAGGAATTGACGTTGGGGGCGAACAGCGGCAGCGCCTCGGGGATGAACTTCTGCAAGCCGCCAATGTGGTGCAGGAACAGTTCGCTCATGCTGCCATCTGCATTGCTGAAGATGTTCTTGCCCGTGGCCACGTCGACCACGCTCTGGTGCAGGTGCATGGCACTGCCCGGCTCGCCGGTCATCGGCTTGGCCATGAAGGTGGCCGCCACGTTGTGCTTGAGCGCTGCTTCGCGCATGGTGCGCTTGAACACCAGGATCTGGTCGGCCAGGTGCAGGGCGTCGCCATGACGGAAGTTGATTTCCATCTGCGCCGTGCCGTCTTCGTGGATCAGCGTGTCGAGGTCCAGTTGCTGCAGCTCGCACCAGTCGTACACGTCTTCGAACAACGGGTCGAATTCGTTCGCCGCTTCGATAGAAAACGACTGTCGGCCGGTTTCCGGGCGACCGGAACGGCCTACCGGCGGTTGCAGCGGGAAGTCCGGGTCTTCACTGCGCTTGGTGAGGTAAAACTCCATTTCCGGCGCGACGATCGGCTGCCAGCCTTTGTCGGCGTAGAGCTTGAGCACTTTTTTCAGCACGTTGCGCGGCGACAGTTCGACCGGGTTGCCCTTCTTGTCGTAGGTATCGTGGATTACCTGCGCGGTGGGCTCGATGGCCCACGGCACGAGGAACACGGCGTTCTCGTCAGGGCGGCAGATCATGTCGATGTCGGCCGGGTCGAGCAATTCGTAATAGATGTCGTCGTCGACGTAGTCGCCGGTCACGGTCTGCAGCAGCACGCTCTCGGGCAGGCGCATGCCCTTTTCGGCGATGAATTTGTTGGTAGGCGAAATCTTGCCGCGTGTGATGCCGGTCAGGTCACTGATCATGCATTCGACTTCGGTGATCTTGTGCTCTTTCAACCAATCGGTGAGCTGGTCGAGGTTGTTACTCATAAATACCTCAGGAGGTAAGGTGGTCCGCGACTTGATTCTGGATGGAGAAGATTGCTAAAGCAAAAACCCCCGCGCAGAGCCACAGTGGATACACTGAAATCAGCTGTGTCCGAAATGAGTTCAAAAGGCAGGAAGATGAAACGAAGGGCGGCAAGCCGCTGCGAGGGCAGGTCCGGGAACGCCAAACGTCAATTATTGC